>CAZQTE010000214.1:0-5448 GCA_964595615.1 uncultured Saprospiraceae bacterium | reverse complement strand
CTGCATTCACGAAAATAGAACCGTCATCTTCACCATTACAACTGATGTCACTAGATTCAGCGGAAACGAAAAGATTGTTAACTGCAATTGTTACTTCTTGACTTGCAATACATTCATTTTCATCTATTACAGTTATGATGTAAACACCATTATCTAAATTTGAGAATATATTATTTGACTGGTAAGGACCATTGTTAATATTATATAATAAATCACCGGTTCCACCATTACCAAAAGCAGTAATTTCGTCTTCATCTACCAATGCCGCCAATGCTAATTCTGCTGGATTAGTTAGTGTAATTGGTGTAGTCATTTGTGTAAAACCATCATTATCCATTACCGTTACTTCATAAGTCTCAGGACCAAGTGGACCAAAAGTATTACTAAACTGGGGTGTACCACCGTTTAGGCTGTAGGTGTAAGGTTCAGAACCACCACTAGCATTAACTGTAATAATACCATTTGCATCATTAAAGCAAAGAATACGCTCGAAAGTAGCAGAAACAACTAAATTATTAACTGATATTGTAAAGTTTACTGTTTCAATACATCCATTTGCGTCCTGTACGAATAATGTATAATTTCCATTATCTAAATCAAAGAATTGAGTGTTCGTTTGATAATTTATTCCATCAATACTATAAGTTAATCCACCTGTTCCTCCTGATGCAATAGCTGTCATATCATTGCCATTGACATTTGGAGTGACGGTAATTTGTGTGGGATTATTTATAATGATTGGTGCCGTTGTCTGGCTAAATCCTTCATTGTCAATTACTGTAATTTGATAAGTGCCCGCAGGTAAATTATCAAATATTCCATTGTTTTGACTACCGCCACCAGTTATACTGAATGTATAAGGCGTTTGTCCGCCTCCTGCTGTAGCCGTAATGATAGCATTATTATCATTAAAACAAAGCATGGTTTGTGTTATCTCAGCAGAAAGAGTGACGGAATTTAGTGCAATTGTAAAGTCTATTTCTACAGTACAACCATTAAAATCTTCTACAAAAACGGTGTAATCACCATTTGGTAAATTATTAAAAGTATTACCAGTTTGGAAATTAGAACCGTCAAGGCTATAGGTGAATGGAGCGGTTCCTCCACTTGCATTTACTGTTGCATCATCTTGATTTACAGAAACTGTAGCAGAAACATCTGTAGGATGTGTTACGGTCAAGTTATTTATGGTAACGGTCATTCCTGTTGCATCCATAACTGTTACAGAATATGTGCCCGCTCCCAATTCTTCAAAGAATTCTTCCGTTTGAAATGGCGATCCATTGATGCTATAAGTGTAGGGAGGAGTTCCGTCCATTGCTGTGACAACAATAACGCCTTCTTCTTCTTCAAAACATTCGTTATTTTCAGTCACTTCAGCTGTTGCCGTCAAATCTGGAACTGTAGTTTCTTCAAAACAAACTTGTAAACTCCAAGCTGATAATGTTCCTCCGTCTTGATTTGCATTATCTGTTATTGTTAAAGTCCAATCGCCTTGTGCATTGAGTCCATTGAAGGTCGACAAACTACTAAAAGGTTGATAGCTTTGTCCATCTGTCGGAGGACAAGGAATATCTGTAAATGAACCAGCCGCTTGATCATCAAAACTCATCAACAAATTATCCTCATCACCACATATTTGTTCCATTAATAGAACCTGTTGACCTGTAGGAGAAGTCAAAGAAATAGTTAAGTCGTTAATCCAAGTATGCGTTAAATCAATTCCTATAACATTTACATCTGAAATTATAGCATCATTTGGGATATTTAGGATTGAGTTTGTAGCACTTCCATTATTTGGACCGATGGCTAAACCTAAATTACTTGCAGTTTCACTTACACATTCAATATTTGCAGTTGTGAATGACCATGCAGCTCCAAATGGACCGTCACCACATGGACTACTAGCACTAACACGCCAAAAATATGTAGTTAATGCTGTACCTGTATTAGTTGAATTATAAGAGCTACCCGATACAGTTGCTGTTTCAATAATATTTGAAAAAGAAGCATTCGTCGCTATTTCAATATTATAATCAACTCCTGCTACACCATTCCAAGAAAGTACTGGGAATGGGTCTAATCCAGTTACACCGTTGTTTGGAGCAGTATAGCTTGGTGCACTACCAGCACTCGGTAAAACATTGATTCCTAAGGTGTTAGAAGATGTGTTTGTTCCGTCAGTTCCATTAAGCTCAAAAGAATAATTACCTGCTGTTGCACTTGAAGTATTAGAAATTGTTAGCGTGACAGAACTACCAGGAGATACATTATTACTACTAAATGAAGCATTTAGTCCTGTAGGTAATCCAGTCGTTGACAATGTAACATTACTAGTAAATGCATCACTTACAGTTAAATTGTAAGTTGCATTTGAAGGTGGACAAACGTCCTGTGAAGCTGGGTCTACTAAGACTGAAAAATCACAATTTCCTGCATAATATCCATTATTAACTAATGTTCCAGTATTATTTGGGTCAAGCCAGTCACGGAGGCGAGTAGCTGGTGTTCCGCCACCTTCCCATGAAACAGCTAGCGAACCATACCAATCACTTGAATTGTTACCACAAGCAGCGCCACCACCATGTAATTGCCCAATAACACGTTCATCTTGGTCAAAAAGAGGAGAACCAGAAGAACCACCTTCTGTAGTACCCGTATCCCAATCTACAACTTGAACATGTGTATAATTATTTGTTGGAGTTCCACTTCCATAAGTAGTAAATTGAGTTGGGTCATCTTCAAATGAAATACGTTTTTCATCTGTACTTGGGTGGTGAATACCGATTGCACTTGTTGGTTGTGCACCACTTGCATCGTAACCTGCAAAATAAGCATTTGCTGTTTCTGAAACGGGGTCATCTAATTCTACAATAGAAAAGTCAGATGCCGCATTTGTTGCACGAAAGATAGAACCTGTATTAAAATCAGCTAAAGTACCATCTCCATTTTGTCCACTCGCTGCGGAGTTTGGTTGACGACAAGTTGAGTTGAAGAAATTCCAATAAGTGACTAATGAAGCCGCATTTCCTGCACCTATTCCACAGTGGTTGGCAGTCATGAAAAGGGGAGTACAATCTTGATTTGCATTAGAAATTAAGAATCCAGTACAAAAAGTACCTCCACCAGTACTAATAACTGCCACTGATTGAATAATGTCACGATGCGAGTCGACGATACCCCAACCGTCAGCTGCACTACAAATAACGTCCAAATTACAAGAACCAGAGAGGAGAGCTGTGGAGCTAAATTTTTGGAAGGCATGATTAACAAATCCTAACTCAATATCGAGATTATTGTATTCGCTTTTAGGGATTTGAATCTCTATGACAATTTCGTCTCCATTGATATTCGGTGTCCAAAGTTGTTCGTGTTCTTCATTGTCAGCGGGCGTAAAAGGTCCAAATACTTCTTGATAATCAGAAGAATAGAGGAATAATTGACCGCCGCGAGGCATATTGTATTTTGTGAATCCTAAGTTGATAGCTTCTGCGCCAGATGATTTGATTTTCATCCGACTAACCATTTTTCCACCTTTTACTTCTTCCCAAAGTCCATGTGCTTGAGGGGTGAAATTGACTGGAATATTTACGGCATATTTAGGAGCACGACCAGATGTTCTTTTGGATAACTCCTCGGCTAGTAATGCTTCCGTATTTTGATATGGAAGAGGAAGTGTCTCTAATTTCTCGATGGAAATCAGCCCTTTTGCAAGGCGATCATCGATTTGAGAAAATAGGAGACTTGTGTTGCAAAGGAGCAATAAAAATAGTAAAATAGAATTTTTCATCAAGGTACTGTTGATTCACATTCTATTCATTCTTCGCGGAGTGAATAGAATAAAAAATTATAAGGAATAATTGTGCAGATTTAACTTGAGGTGAATTTTGGCGAATAACAGTCGGTAAAAAAGAGAGGGGTTTCAAAATTAATACTTCTTAAATGTTGTAATTTTTAGATAAGTTTCTTTGTTTAATGTGAAAAACTTAAAAAGTAACGCAAATTAAGAAAACTTATATGAATTTTAATTCAATTTTTGCTAAAAAAGGAAAATGGCTGACTTTCTCGTGATTAGTTTTACTTTTGCAGTTGAAAAATCGAAAAACTACGACAGAAATTATGAAAGAAAAGAAGGAAAAAAAAGAAAAGAAGAGTAAAATGTCAAAAGAAGTGCTCAATGTTATTCGTACCACCCAGCGAAATAATATTGAGTTGACTAATATCGCAGACAATAAAGCGAATATGCTTTTGAGTTTGAATGGTATTATGATTTCTATTGCCGTTCCTTTAATTTTATCAAATTCGTATGAGATTGTGGGTACCTATATGTACATACCTGCTATCATGTTGGCGATTACATGTTTTGCCACGATGTATATCTCTGCCATGGTTTTGCGTCCTAGTAATTTTGAGCATTTTAGAGATTCTTTAAAGGACAAAAGTACGGCGAGTCCTTTCTTTTTTGGCAATTACTTTAAAATGAAACCTGAAGAATTTTTCTTAGACATAGAACAAAAGCTTAGTGACACTTCTAATTTACATGACTACGTTGCGCAAGATTTATTCTTTGTGGGGAAGAGATTGGGCTTTAAAATGACTTGGGTGCGTACCGCTTTTAGTTTATTTATTGGTGGGATATTTCTAACACTTTTGACGACTGGATTTATTTTATTAATAGGATCAAAATAGGGCTTTTGAAATTATTCATTCTTCAACACCCAAAATTTTTCCTCAGACAATTTAAAGGCTACAATTCCTTTTTCTTTATTGTAGTAAATTCCCTTTCCTTCATTAGTAATATTGACAAAAACCTCAGTAAAGGTTTGCTCGTATAAAGTGGTATCACCAATGAGTCTCGTTTCATTAAAGCGAAAATTCTCTTTGTGTATATCAGAAACTTCATTTTGACGGACATCGGTTATAATTCTAATCTCTCCGATATAACTACTGTCAACATTGGCTGTTAAATATAATTGGTCATAAATAGCAATGGAATCTAAGTTTTCATCATCCTCAAAAGCAGTTAACAAATCTGTATAAAAAATTTGCCTTCCTGTCTCATCCAAATAAGCAATTTGCTCTCTCTCGATATTGAAAAACATCTCAGATTTATCAAGAAAACCTGCATCACAAAGTTCTCTAACTATCATTCGGGTTGACTCTAAAACTTTACCTTTCTCAGAATTAAGAGCATGCTCATTACCTTCATCGTCTACAAAGGTCAATATTTCTGAGCCAGTATAGGGCACAAAATCTAGAGAAGTTTCCGATAATTTAAATTCTCCAGCGAGGACATTATCCTCACATTCTGTACAAGAATTGAGTAGTAGTAGGACAGTTAAAAGAAGGAATACGGTCTTTAAATTCATCATTTTTATTTTTCAACAAAACGTAACTAAAATTAAAATTGCTGCTTGTTAAAATGTCAATAATTGGGCAAATCATTCC
>CAZQTE010000213.1:0-9834 GCA_964595615.1 uncultured Saprospiraceae bacterium | reverse complement strand
ATGGCTATATGTCCATGTCGGGCAAAAGCCCGCCACGGCACATAGCCGGACCGTTAGCCACCATCAAAAAAAGAAACCAAAAAACAGCAAAATCTAAAAAATGAACTTTTATTGCAAAATTTGCGTTTTGATAAAAATGTTATACCTTTACGCAAAATTATTTTTATGCTATTAGAATTCAACTTTAACAACTACCTATCTTTCAAAGACTCTACTACTTTGTCTATGATTGGAATGAAGTCTTTCAAAGAAATGGAGGACACAAACATTCTGAAAGTAAATGATAAGATAAAACTCTTAAAATCTGCTGTAATTTATGGTAACAACGGAAGTGGAAAGAGTAATCTTATTTCTGCATTTGGCTTCATGCGTAGTCTTGTAGTAAACTCCTTCAGAGATGCACTATCTGAAGAAAACGATAAAAAATTTCCACTTACCAAATTTCTCTTAAACTCGGCATCTGAGGAGATACCTTCTGATTTTGAAGTTGTATTCATGATTAATGATACGAAGTATCGCTACGGATTTGAAATTGAAGAAGAAAAAGTTATTTCAGAATGGCTATTTCATACGACATCTAAAGAGGTTCCTCTTTTTACAAGAGAAGGTGATGAATTTTATATTAACAAATCTTCATTTGATGAAGGGGTAAAACTTGATGCAAAAACGAAAAACAATGTTCTGTTTTTAACTTTGGTTGCCCAATTCAATGGAGAAATATCTAATGGAGTTTTAGAATGGTTCAAGAACTTTAATGTTATTAGTGGTATTCACGACAGGTCTTACAAAAAGTATACTATTAATAAATTAAAGCAGGATGAAGATTTTCAGAAATGGGCAAATTCTTTTGTTAAATTTCTTGAAATATCAAAATTAACAACTGCGGAGGAAGATATATCGCAAGTTGATATTGAAAAACTAAAAGAACACGGAAAAGATGAAGAGTTAATAGATTTATTAACTACCATCCACAAAATTCAATCAAAGCAACCAAAGAGAGACCAGCTTATAACTTGGCACAGAAAATACGACAATAACAATATACTTGTAGATACTGTTCCATTTAATTTTGATAACCAAGAATCAGAAGGTACAAAGAAACTGATTTATTTATTGGGTCCGTTATATGATACCTTAAAAAGTGGTAAAATTTTGGTTGTAGATGAATTAGATTCGAGACTTCACACTAACCTGATAAAACAAGTTATCAAATTTTTTCACCATGAAAATAATTCTAACGCTCAGTTTATTTTTGCGGTACATGATACTAATATTTTATCTAAAGACATTTTCAGAAGAGACCAAATTTGGTTTATAGAAAAAAATCAATTTGGAGCTTCGGATTTGTATTCTTTAGGTGATTTCAAGAGTGAAAAAGTTAGAAATAAATCTGCCTTTAACAAAAATTACATTGAAGGAAAATATGGAGCAATCCCTTACTTCGAAGAAACTGAAAAATTAAAAGAATTGCTATATGGCGAAGAAATTTAAAGGAAGAAAATCCTCGTCGTATAATAGGCAATCGAGGAATTTACCAGACAAATCAGGCAAAAGAGAACCACTTATAGTTTTCAGCTACAAAGATTTTGATAGGAGTCAAGGTCAGAGTTTTAAAGAGTGGGAAACTGATGAACTTTTAGCAACTTTGACTGAAAAACTACTTGCAATAAGTGGGCTAACTGTTGCACAAGTTATCCATCAGAAAATTATAAAAGTCTATTCAAAAGTGGATTTCCCTCCAAATTCGGATTTTACTCATCCTAAACACGTTCCCGAAGATATAAAATGGTGTTCTATGCATATACAGGGCAAAGAATGTGTTATTGGTTACTTTGAAGATAATATTTTTCAGATTGTATTTTTGGATAAAGAGCATCAATTTTGGAAAACTAAAAAGAAAAATACATGACGGGTGGCTAACATTGCATCTATTTCCATTTTCCCTATGCGGGAAAAACGGAATAGATGCGGGGACGTTGGCAGCAACCAATAAAAAAAGAAAATAATGAAAGGAACCCTGCAAATAGCATTGGTCATTATCAGTTTGATAATAATCGGATGTAGAACTAAAATTGTATGTGGATTTCCTGGAACTTTTGAAGGCGAGGGATTGAAAAGTGAATTGATACGAATCGAATCGGTTGGAATTATGGATACCGTTTTAGCCTTATTAAATACAAAAGTTACATACATCCGAGAGATAGAAGAAGAAATAAAAGAGAAAAATGGAATAGGAGTAAACGTCTTGGTGAAGAAGTCAGGAAATGAAGGAATGCTTATAGGTGGAATTACAGATAGTGACAGCAAATACCAAACGTTTCTTGAAGCGGGAACTTACGATATTGAATATCACTACGCAGGCTGCAATCCGATAATTTTGAAAAACGTTCAATTAATTTCGGGCGAGATAAAAGATACCGATGTGAGACTTGGAATACAAGGTAAAGAGATAACAAAATATGAAATTGACTTGACAGGTAAGTAAAATAAAAGATTGAAAACTCGTCTTTCATTTCGGGCAATAAAAAAGAAAATCGCTTGATTGAAAATTTAGGGTCAAAAAATCGGGGATTCGCCTTCGGTTTCGGCGGATAAGGAAGCAATTTTTTCGGGCGAATGTGCCAAAATTTAAAAATCGGCTTTCCATTTCAAGCGATAAAAAAATCGCTTCGATTGAATTTAAGTACTGAATATCAGACAATTGTGCTTCGGCTTCGACGAATAGAAAAAGAAAAAAGAAGGCTGCTGCCAACAATGGCTATATGTCCATGTCGGGCAAAAGCCCGCCACGGCACATAGCCGGACCGTTGGCGGTAATTAGAAAATCAAACGAATGAAAAACGTACTGATATTAAACATAACGAGCGATGTCAAAAAAGAAAACATAGTCGATATTTATTGTCATGGACAATCATATAATATGAAAGTTGCCCATGAAACGGTGAATAATATTGACGAATTTCAAAACGCATTGCGTGGTAAAAAACTTGATTATTTGTTTTTAGCAGGTCATGCGAATGAAGAATGTTTTGCGAATAATAATTTCTTTCATCAATCTTGGGCTGAAATCGGAAACATAATATGTACAGCAGAATGTCTCAATAAAGATTCAATCTTAATGCTTTATTGTTGCAAGGGCGGAATGGTAAATGTTGCTTACACGTTATTTGCCGAATGTCCAAATATTCGATACGTTCTCGGTGCAAAGCAAAATATGTACCCAATACAATTAACAGTCGGATTCAATGTTTTCATGTATCACGTTGAACACCGAAAAACTGACCCTGTATTAGCCGCCCGAAAAGCAACTGACGCAACCGACATTAGATTTGAATGCTTCGATAGGATTGACGCAGAAGTTAATCCTCATTGGCATACAAATTATTGCAAAGATTGTCATGAAAGAAATCAATCATTCGAAACTTGCTAAGGTGTTAATCTTGTAAATTTCGACGCTGATTTTTTTGTTCACGGTATTTTGACGAACACTAACTTTATAGCATTTGCGCCAAACATCGTCGATATGAGAATTTAGCTCTGAAACTAATCGCTTAATTTCGTCTAATTTCTCTTGTGGAATCGAGTTTGAAATATCATTTTCCAAATCAAGAATAAATGCCACTTTCGAATAATAAAACGGTCGAGATGAAAGTGAAACCACTTGATGACGGAGAAGAGAAAACTACCGCCAACAAAGGCTAAAATGTCCATAGCCGCTATGCGCGGCTACGTCATTTAGCCAGACCGTTGCCTGCCAGCAGTAAAAAGAAACCTATCACCGAAGAAGATTGGTGAAAAAAAATTGAAGAAAGCGATTTTTAATTTTGGAAATTACGACTACCCTATCGACGGATAAAAAAGCAATTTCTTCAGCTAAGTTGTTAATCTGGTAATTCAATTTTTCACGCTCGGCGAAGAAAAACGAAAAGCGTTAAATTCTAATTTAATGGAAAATTTTTAGAAAATACGGCTCTGAGTTCGACAAATGGAAATGCGATTTTTTCGGGCGAAAAGAAAATTCTGGAAATCAGTTTTTTACGATTAAAGAGGAAAAATGAAAAGTGCTTGATTGAAATTTAGTGCAGATTTTTCGGGAAATATGTCTCCGAGTTCGACAAATGAAAAAGTGAATTTTTCGGACGAAAAGTGAAATTCTGAAAATCAGTTTTTCACGACCGAAGAAGAAAAACGAAAAGTGCTTAATTGAAATTTAGTGCAGATTTTTCGGGAAATATTTCTCCGAGTTTGACAAATGAAAAAAGTGAGTTTTTCGGGCGAAAAGTGAAATTCTGAAAATCAGTTTTTCACGATTGAAGAGGAAAAACGAAAAGTGCTTGATTGAAATTTAATGCAGATTTTTCGGGAAATATGTCTCCGAGTTCGACGAATAAAAAAAGTGAGTTTCTCGCACGAAAAGTGAAATTCTGAGAATCAGTTTTTCACGCTCGAAGAATGGAAAAGAAATCGTAAATTTGAAAAAACGCTGCTGAAATTTCGGAGAAATTGTTCTTCGTTCTCGGCGAAAAATTAAAAAGAAAAGAAAAGAAAAGAAAAGAAAAGAAAAGAAGCCGGCAGGCAACAATGTGTAGCTGTCCATAGCCGCTATACGCGGCTACGTCAGCTACACGAACCGTTAGAGGCTACCAAAAAAAGAAAAGCCAAACTAAACTGAAATTACGAACAGATTTTCTAAGACATAAGAGTATTGAATATTAACCTCTAAAATAACACATAAAAAATAAGAATATGCTTGGCATTTTTAAGGTTTGGGAAAACCAAAAAATAGGAGATAGAATTGGAAAAGTAATAATGAAAATGGAGTTTAAAGTCAAAAATAAAGATGACAATAATTCTATGCAATATGTTAGTTTCATCAGAAATAGAGTTTTTGAATTTATCAATAACTTTGAAAAAATGGGACCTCAGACTCGTGATATATTTGTGGATAACCTATCAGAGGCCTTAACTAATCTTCCAAATTACTTACAAGATGATTATGCTGAAATTGTTACTCAAATTAACTGTTTAGAGTTTTTCACTAAACAAATCAGATATGAAAAAAATAATCCTGAAATTATTGAAGCAATTAGAAAAAGGGGATTGTTTTAAGATACTTGTTTCCTCTATCAATTGACATTTTCAAACAAATCTCATCAACAAAAAATCAATAAATTATGTGGTTCATTTTAGTTTTAGTAGTCGCTTACGTTGGGTATGGTATGATTAAGCTTAATAACAATAAGAAAGAGCATGAAAAATTATTGGAAGAAAGTCGTGTGCATGTAAACAGAATCAAGAAAGAAAGGAGAGAACAAGCTGCAAGACAAACAGCATATACTGAAGAAGAATTATTACGCATCGCTAAAAAAGAAACAGGATTGATTATTTCAAGAATAGAAGAGATAAAAAAGTCTGATATAGAATATAGAGAATTTGAATACGATGAACTGAGAAGGAAGATTTTGGCGAGGAAATACGAACCAATTGGAAATTTGCTTCAAGCTACTTATAATACATATACCGATGATGATAGGGATTCTGCTAAATTTATTCATACAGATGATTAAAAATAAAGAAGGCAGCCTCTAACATTGCATCTATGTTCAGTCGCCCAAAAAAGGGCGACCGACACAGATGCGAAACCGTCGGCAAGCAGAAAAAAAAGAAAAAATGCACCTATCTAAGGAATTACAAAAACAATTAAAGAAAATTGGTTCTTCAATAGAATTGGCAAAAACTATTGATAATGAATCTCCTTCAAATTATGCATTTTATAAGCCGAAAAAAGAGCGAAATTTTAGAATAGATTTCGGAGAAACAATCAATGAATATTCAATAGTATATTTTGATAGAACTGAAAAAAGAAATCACGAAATATGTTATTTAAGAGGAAAATTCAACTTAATCGAAAGACTTGCGGAATCAATCAAGATGTGGATAGAAGACGAAGAAACGATTGACAAAATAGCTATTAGGTTTACAGAATTAGAAAAATTCGAATTTGATAAACATGAAAACCCTAATCCTAAAATAGAAGAAAGGTGGATATATGTAAAGAATTGGATTTTTAACGATACCAAATATTGGAAGAAAAAAAATTGGGAAAGGAGATACTTCAACTTGATAGAAAAGGCCAAAAAGAAGAAAGAATGGGAAAATTATTATCCCTTTCAAAGTCATGCTTGGTTAAGATTTAGTATAAATGATGAATTGACAGAGACCTGGGAATTAGGATTACATATAATTCCAACTTGGACAACAGAAAATGGAGAATTTCATGTTGGTGTTCCAGAAAGAGAAATCAAAGAAGGCTATACATTTAAAGAGTTAGATGAAGCAATTGATTTTTACGAAAAGAAATTAATTGAATATCAACCAATAAAATGGAATTAAAAAAGAAGCCAGCCGAGAACAATGCATACCCGTTCATTGCGGCTATGCGCCGCAACGACGGGTATGCGGGGACGTTGAACTAAACAACAAACACACGAGCACTTACCAAGTCACACAATCCCCTCATTTACAATAACTTAGCATTCCAAATAGCTCTATTTTTGCAAGTATAATATTTTCATTAACGAATCTTAAAAACTTGCAATCATGGAAGAATACTTAGAAAAATACCGCATCTGGTTGGTCATGAAAAACTACGCCAAGCGGACACAAAAATGCTATCTCTCTGCTTTAAAAAACTACTGGATTTGGTGCGAGAAAATGCAAAAAAGCAATCCACAGTTTAAGCAAAAAGATGCCGTTCAAACCCAAATCGAGAAATTCACTCTTTGCTACTTGATAAGGTTTTGCATCAAAAGACTGTGAATTTTTCGCAGTTCACACAGCCTTCTCCTACTGTTTTCCCCAAGCCCCCTACTGGTTTTGTTATTAATTTTTAGTGAAAAAGATATAGAGTCTTTTTGGCTCAAAAGGCTTTGTGTCATTTTGTGTTTTTGCTTAAATTTTGTTTCCGTTTTCGTTCTGTTTTTAATTTTTTACTTACCTTTAGTCTCCATGAAAAATCTTTATGGACTGTTTTAGTCAATAGTGGATTTTTCGAGTTTTATAGAATTTACTAAATAGCAATCTTCTGGTCATTTTACAAGCCGTTCAACTGAATTCTATCCGCCGTGACGCGGTGATAGTGGATTTGAGAATATTTTGTGGCACGGCGGATAGAATGCTTAGTGTTCGCTGCAACCAAAAAAAATAAAATCAAAAAATGGTTCAAATATTCTTAAAGCCATCAAGTATCGAGCAAGCTGATTGGGAAAGAGCATATCAAGGAATTAAATCCATTGTTAATGCTTTTCCAACAAAGATTATTCGACTGGAATCTTACTATGGTTATGAGAAGAAATTGGACAAAAAGCATTTTGATTTAATTGTTGAAGAAAATACATCATTAGAGCATATTTCCTTTTGGGGGGACTGGATGAGTTACACAGGGAAAGGAACTCTTAAATTTTACAAAAATTGGGAAAAACAAGTAGAACTTGCATCAACAGGAGCAGAAATTGACCCCAATAAATCAGTCTATTGGTTCAAGCATATTCCTTATAAGAACAATGGAGATGTACCCTCTGCAAATGGCATTCTTCCTCATCCAGTTCGTTACCTTGATACGGGAGGGGCGCATTATAAATCAGTTATTATTGCCATTGGCATTTTACTTGAAAATATGTTCCCTAATTCCGCCTTCCTGACCGTTCTATGGGGAGAAGACTATGAAGAAGTAGAGGTGGTCATAGAATGGTTAGAAAATCACTTCAAAAAATCGTTTAACAAACCCATTTATTTTGATAGGAAGCGACTTCTTCATTTGTTGAAAAATGAATATAAAAATGAGGAAGCATTAATTTGTAGGTTCGCACATTTGTATAGAAAAAAACACAAATCTAATATGCAATTTGCCATTCAGCATATTGGATATAAAGCAACTTTATCCTTCTACTCCAAAATATTAGCAGATACTGGCTTTGGCACCTATGGGTTTTCAGATGTTTTAGACCCTTGGATTAGTGTAACACAAGATTTGGAGGCTACTTTGGAATTGGTAAGCGAAAGTAAAAAGTGGTTACTAAGAGATGAAAGTGATGAATATCAAATTAAAGAAGCGGCAAATTATGACTTGACCTACATCTTGAAAAGACTGCTCAGTAATTATATTCTTTGGACACCTATTCAAAGAGAAGAACTACAGCATTTCCATACTAACAAAGATTCATTGGAGGGAAAAGAGGAAGGAATATTTGAAGCCATAAACACAATAATAGGTTATCGGGTTGACACTGCCCCTATATGTGTTGATGAGCAAGAACTTTTTGAAGCTTTTATGTTTCATGACCCGAAAGATGGACACCAGTACCGACAGATTATTGATGAATGGAAAATAGAAAATTCAGAAAGATATGAAAAACTCAAAGAAAAAATTGAGAGGCAAGGGCAACAATTAGAGGGGAAATTGGAGGAAAATTACCAAGACAGCAAGGTTGCCAAAGACAATACTTCAAATGAATTCTTACTTAAATTTGCTCCCCATGAACGCTATTTTGTCAAAAAAGCATTAGATGACAACCCTTTATTTACAGAAGTCGAACAGGCAGTTAAAGCATTTAAAAACCGTGTTGTAAAGGTAACAAAAGAACATTCTGACCAAGAATATAGAGATAAGGTTAAGACCTTACCAAAAGAGGCCAATATCAAATATATAAAATCCAGAATAAGAGAAATAGGGTATAGTGTTCATCCAGATTTTGAAGAATGGTTAGAAGCAATCGAAGATGAGGAAATTTTATTTTACCTGCATTTTGCAATGGCTTTAAAACTATATGATAGAAATGACCATTTTTCTCGATTTAGCTTTTTGTGGAATCGAAATTATTGGATAAATTGGGATTAATAAAAAAATAAGGCAGCAGCGAATCGAGTAGGGAAAGATAGTTCCACGATTTATAGACCTACCAAATGGCAAAGGTCGTAGAACTATCTCAGCCCCCTCACACCACGAAGCGTACCCATGCGGGCAAGCTGGGTCACGTACTTCGCGGTTCACGGAACAGATAACTACTTTTTCTTACGCGTTTTCAGCTGCGGTTTTCTGCCATACTTCACCTTGAGGTAATGCTCCAAAAATGGAATATATCCTCGTTGGCGCAGTCGCTCTTCCGTCACTCTTGTACCCTTTCTACTGGTTTTGTTATTAATTTTTAGTGAAAAAGATATAGGGTCTTTTTGGCTCAAAAGGCTTTGTGTCATTTTGTGTTTTTGCTTAAGTTTTGTTTCCGTTTTCGTTCTGTTTTTAATTTGAATGTGATTTTATCGAAAGAGAATTGAATAATAATCGGCAATTAAAAATACTTGATGTAGGATGAGGCACAGGCAGACACGCAATCGAACTGACAAAAAGAGGCTATTCCGGTTATCGGAATTGATTTATCGGCATCTCAAATGGAAAAAGCCAAAGAGAAAGCGGTAACAGAACATCTTGAAATTCAATTCTTAGTTGGTGATGCCAGACAACTTCCTTTCAAAAACAAATTTGATGTGGCGATAATGATGTGCGAAGGAGGATTCCCATTAATGGAGACCGATGAAGAAAAGTTTGAAATACTCAGGAGTATTTCCCAATCCATGAAGTCAAACTGCAAGCCAATTTTTACCACCTTAAACGGCTTATTTCCGATATTCAATTCGACCAATGAATTTACAAAAGATAAAGCAGGTACACAATTCCATAATAAGAATTTTCAGCATTTTCTGATAAAAGCTTCGCTATTTGAGCATCTTTTATCACAATGCAAAATTATATATTTTTTTATTCTTTAAAAATCAGGTGAG
>CAZQTE010000212.1:0-9836 GCA_964595615.1 uncultured Saprospiraceae bacterium | reverse complement strand
CCGTTTTAAATCCGAAAGTTGTTTTTACTTCATCAATTACTTTCTCGCCGTCCAATATTTGGCTAATGGCTTGATACAAAATCGGCGTTTCGGGACTCCATAATTCAGGATTTTTTATCTCTAAATCAACAGAACTTTTAGCCCCCTCTATGGCTTGAATATTGGTTTTTAAAACGTTTCCGGTAGAAGATAAAATAATGACTTTGCTCTTCAAATTTTTCAAAGCATCATTATAATCTACTTTTATATTAACGGTCGCTTGATTTTTTTCAATTTTTGGAGTGGTCACAAAAACGCCGTTGGGAGCAATGTGTCGAGGATTTACCTCAATTAATTTTACGGGTGCATAAATTCCACAAGGATGATACCAGCGGGCAGAAGGTTCTAAACTATTATCCACTCTCACCGCAATCGTGTTTTTACCTTCCTTTAAATACTTTGAAATATCGTAGCGAAAACTGATGTAACCATAAGGTCTTTTGCCGAAATAATTGCCGTTAATCCAAAGCTCGCTATTCATGTAAACACCATCAAAATTGAGGTAGCTGATGTTGGATAAACTATTCTTTTTTACTGTAAATGATTTGCGATACCAAGCAATTCCGCCGTCGTGATAACCTCCACCTTGACCTTGGTCTCCACCTTTTTTCACTCCTTTTTCAAAAGACCAATCGTGGGGTACGTCTAAGTTTTTCCAATCAGAAACATCAACTTTTTCTTTTGAAAAAGATGTGTTGTCTTCCAAAATAAATTTCCAATTATTATTAAAATTAGCTTCTGTCCGCTGGGAAAAAAGAACTAATGATGTTGAAAAACAAATCATCAACACGATAAATTTTCTAATAAAATTATTCTTTAAAAAGTGATTTTTCATTTGACAGAATCATTGTGAGGCACTTAATACTTTTAGACATCCTCTTATTGGTGAGATTTTAAGCATTAGAATAAACCCCCAAAATTGGTTTTTTTATGCATAGCTTCTATCCTGCACTCTCCTGCCATATAAAATTTGGCAGACAGTGCAGGATACCCTTTAAATTTCTGTCAATTAAATTTGATGAACATTTTTTTATATCCCTTATAATATTTTACAAACTTAAAATCATTAACAATGCAAAAAATCAACAATAATTGGATGCGAAAATTTCAAATTAGACCCTACCCAATAATTGGGTTTAAGGTTTTTCTTTTTCTTTTCCTGAGCAGTATGAGTATGACTTCTTTTGCTCAAACAATTTCAGGAACAGTTACGGATACTGACGGATTGGAACTGATTGGGGCGAGTGTCTTCGTGAAAGGAACTAATAGTGGCACGGTGACTGATTTGGACGGCAAGTACTCATTGAAACTCCCCGAAGGCGAAAACATACTTGTCTTTTCCTATACTGGCTACGAAACAGTTGAAGAAATCGTGGGAACCCGGAACGTAATTGATGTTACAATGAAGGAAGGAACCACTTTGGACGAAGTGGTAGTAGTAGGATATGGTAGGCAAAAGAAATCAGATTTGACTGGTTCTGTAGCTAGTATAAGCTCTAAAGATATAACAAAAGTTCCTGTATCGAGAGTAGATCAGGCTTTACAAGGTAGAGCTTCAGGTGTACAGGTAACGCAAACTAGTGGTGCACCTGGTGCAGGAACAGTAATTAGAGTAAGAGGTGGTAATTCTATTACAGGAAGTAATGAACCACTTTGGGTTATAGATGGTATTGTCGTTGGAACTAATTTCAATTTGAATAACCTCAATGCTAATGACATTCAATCGATTGAAATATTAAAAGATGCTTCTTCCATTGCTATTTATGGTTCAAGAGGTGCTAATGGAGTGGTTCTGTTAACTACCAAAAGTGGAGCTGGTGCTAATCCAGGAGTACCTCAAGTAAGTTTAAATGTTTATAATGGAACACAATTAGTTCCCGAATTACCAGCCATGCTTTCTCAAGCAGAACAAATAGCATTTACAAATGAAAGTGCTGCGTTTAGATCAGCAGCAGCACCATTTCCTGATGATCCGTCTACCTATCCAAACATTGATTGGTATGATGAATTATTGGATGCGTCTCCAATTTACAATGCTGATCTTTCTATTTCTGGCTCATCGGAAAGTGGAAGAGTGAAATATTATAATTCTTTAGGCTATTTTAATCAAGATGGTCTTATCAAGAGTTCTGGTATTGAAAAATTTATTTTTCGGTCAAATTTAGATATTAAACTAAGTGACAAATTAAGTACAGGATTTAGAATAAATTATTCAAGAATTAATCAAGATAATGGTTTAGCAAGTTTTGGTAATGCCTTTGCCACACTTCCTACACAACCTATCTTTAATGATGATGGTACTTTTAACGGATTTAATGAGGTGGTGGGTGCTCCGTTTTCTAATCCACTGGCAAACATAGCTCTCAATACAAACGAGACTTTTACCAATAATCTATTGTCGACGATTTATTTAGAATATAGTCCAGCTCCAAAGTGGACCGTTCGTTCTACATTTAATCCTGAGTTTAATAACATCAAACAAAATAGATTTACTTCCAGTCAGTTGCCAGGAAATCTTGCCATTGGGGTATCTGATGGTGGTCAGGCAAGTGTACGCTCAGTAGCAAGTGTTGGGTGGAACAATGAAAACACTATACAATATCAGTCTGATTTTGGTGAAGATCATAGTATAACAGCCTTAGCAGGTGCCTCTTTTCAGAAAGTACAAACCGAAAGAGCAATGTCAGAAGCATTTGGGATTACTAGTGATGTAGCAGGTTTTAATAACTTAGGTTTTTCTGACCCTACTCGCTCTATAGTTTCTAGTGGTTATAATGGATTTCAAATTGCTTCTTTCTTTGGAAGAGTGAATTATACATTGAAGAATAAATATCTCTTTACTGTAGTTGGAAGAACAGATGGAAGTTCTGTTTTTGCTGAAGGAAATAAATATGAATTTTATCCTTCGATTGCAGGTGCATGGAAAATTTCTGAAGAAGGATTTATGCAAAATCAAAATATTTTTGAAGACCTAAAATTAAGAGCAAGTTATGGGAGAGCTGGTAATCAAGCCATTGGTCCTTACCGAACACTTGGACTTTTAACAGAAGCTAATACGACGCTTAATGGTCAGGAAGTTCCAGGATTAACAATCGGAAGACCTGCAAATCCAAATCTAAAGTGGGAGACAACTCGCTCGTTTGATTTGGCATTAGAAGCTTCATTATTTAAGGGTAAAATTTTTACAGAAATAAATTACTACGCTAAAAAAACGGAGGATTTGCTGTTAGATGTTGCAATACCTAGACAAACTGGTTTTACTAGTCAATTGCAGAATGTTGGGTCTTTGGAAAATAAAGGCTGGGAATTTTTGCTTACCTCAAGAAATGTGACAAAAAAAGATTTCTCATGGTTGTCAACTGTGACCTTGTCCTCCAACAATAATAAAATTTTAGATCTTGGTGGAGCTGACTTTATTGATGTTGTTGTCGATCCAATTATAGGTTCAGGTAATACCCGTCTTATTGTAGGTCAACCTGTACCTGTTTTTACAGGAGTTAACTATTTGGGTACTTGGAAGAGTCAAGAAGAAATTGATGCATCTGGCTTAACCTCTCAAGTTGTTGGAGGTCCAAGGTATGAAGATTTGAATGGCGACGGTATCATTTCAACTGAAGATAATGTTGTTTTAGGAGATCCTACTCCTGATTTAATTTTTGGATTTGAGAACTCTTTTTCATATAAAAACTTTGATTTTTCATTTTACTTTCAAGGTACAGTTGGAAATGAAGTTTATAATCTAAGAATGCGTAATCATTATTTTAATCGTGGAGAGACTACGAAATTTGCAGATTTGGCTGACCGTTGGACGCCTGAGAATCCCAATTCAGATATTCCAAGAGCGGGCTCCGATGCTGTTACCAATAATTTAAGTAATTCAGAATTTGTTGAGGATGGATCACATTTACGATTAAAAACAATAAGACTGGCTTACAATTTTGCACCAGATGCAATAAAAGGTATTCAAAATGCTACAATTTACTTTACTGGAACCAACTTACTATTGGTCTCTAATTTCAGATTAATAGACCCAGAGACCAGTAGATTTGGGAGAAATGGATTGGGTAATATTGCACAAGGTTATGCTGATGGCGAGTACCCTAATCCAAGAGTTTTAACTGTTGGTTTAAATGTAACATTTTAAAAAAATAGTTCTTTGACAATTCTCGTGTTTTAACTTTTTGCTGACCACAGAATTTGTCTAGGAACGTAAAAAATAAAAAAATGATAAGTAAAAAAATATTTTTCAGCGCATTTATAATTTTTTCTTTTTTTGGATGTAAAAATTTTCTAGAAGAAGACCCAAGAGCACTTGTTTCTTTAGAAACTTTTTTTGCATCTGAAAATGATGCAAGACAAGCAGTCAATGGCGTTTACGCTATCTTAAAAAATAATTCTATCTACGGTCAGGTTGGACTTGATCACTTTTATGATAATGGTGCAGATATTATTGAACCCAATCGTTCTGCAAATTTTGTAGAACCCATTGGCAACTACTCTCTGAATGAAGCATTGGCTGATGTATCCGTTCAAAAAATGAGTGTTTCAGATACTTGGAAAGACCTTTACCGAGCTATTCTGAATACAAATCTTATAATTGATAAAGTAACTAATAATGATGCTATTTCTGCTGAAGCAGAAATAGATATTGTTGCAGACGCTACCTTTGTCCGAGCTTTATGTTATTGGCATATTACTAACCTTTGGGGAGATGCACCTTATTATACTGAAGTTCTAGAATTAGAAGAGATTAGTGCATTAGGAAGAACGGACAAAGACATCATATTAAGAGGTGTTTTGGATGATTTACAATTTGCACAGGCTAATTTGGCGGATTCATATACTGGTGGAGATAGAGGTCGAGCTTCAAAATGGGCGGCAGCTATCATTGAAGCAAAAATTTATATGAAGGCACAAGACTGGCAAGCAGGTTTAGACAAATGTTTGGAGATTATTAATAATTCTCCTCACGAACTATTGCCTACTTATGCGGAAGTTTTTGATCCTTTAAATGAATATAATGCGGAGATTATTTGGTCTTTAGATTTTGCAAAAGACATAGAAGGTATATTTGATCCAGCATTTCCAGGTAGAGCTTTTGCTGGAAATAATAGCTGGAGACCAAGTATGTTTAATCCTCGTTTGAGAGATGAGCCGCTTAATACAGACGAAAGAGATGCATTAGGAGCTGCTTTAGCTGCTAATGGTCAAGCTTTTAATGGAACAGGTTTGCAAGTTGCGTCCAAAGATTTTGCGGAAAAATTCCCTATGAATGATTTAAGAAGAGAGTTGAATATAGTAGATAATTATTTAGGGTTCGATTTGGTATTTCCATATATGGCTAAATTTTGGAATTTAGACCTAGAAACCTCACCACGTTTTAATCACTCAGATAATAGAATGGTGTTCCGTTTAGCAGACGTGTACTTAATGGCTGCTGAGTGTGAAAATGAATTAAATGGACCTGATGATGCCTACCAATATATTCATCCAATTAGACAACGTGCTTATGCTACTCAAGCCGAATGGGAATTAGTTGGTCTTAGTCAACAGGGATTTAGAGAAGCTATCTACGACGAGCGTAAATGGGAGTTAGCTGCTGAAGCTCATAGAAGATACGATTTGATAAGATGGGGTATTTTATTGGATGTTGTTCAAAATCTCGAATATAGATTCTGGGAACCTAATGTAAATATTAAACCCTATCATGTTCTACTGCCAATCCCTTTACAGGAATTGCAGTTAAATCCTAGCTTATTAGAGTCTGATCCAACAAACAATGGATATAGATAGAAATGAGTGCAGTCAAAGAAACAAAATAATTTAGGAACATTGAAAAAATAACTTATAAAGGTTTGACAGAGAGAATTTGTTCTCAGTTTGGGCATGAAAGAAGGATAATTGTTGATACGCTGCCTGCCCCGTGCCGAAGGTCGGGGACTGATTTCAAGTGCAAAATGAGGACAAATTATCCTGTCAAATGTTATAAGTTATTTTTTTAGTGTTCCTTAGCCTATTTTTTTAACCTATATTTAGAAAATGGTTCTATGTGGTTTAGATTTGAACAAAATCAAATGACCATGTAGAATCATTTTTATTTTAATCGTTCTTTGACAAATCCCCCCTGCGCAACGCAGGGGGATTTGTCAAAGAACCATTTTAATGATGGATTACAAACTTATTCATTTCGCGTTCCTTAACGTTGAACATCCTAAACACTCGTTTTAGAATTGAACCAATTTTTATCTCACAGGAATTGCCAGATGATGAGAAATTTTTATATTTCGAAATGACTAAAAAAATAAAAGGAAATATAGTTAAGTGGGGAATAATAGGAGTAGGAGATGTCTGCGAAGTCAAAAGCGCACCGGCGATGCAACTTATTCAAAACTCTGAATTGGTTGCCGTCATGCGAAGAAATAGCGAAAAAGCAAAGGATTATGCCCAAAGACACCAAGTGCCAAAATGGTATGATAAAGCAGAAGATTTGATAAATGACCCAGAGGTCAATGCCATTTATATTGCGACACCACCTAATGCACATGAAGAATTAACGATAAAAGCAGCTCAAGCAGGAAAGCCCGTTTATGTAGAAAAACCTATGGCAAAAACTTTTGTGGAATGTAAGCGAATGGTAGCTGCTTGTGAGGCGGCTAATGTTCCACTTTATGTAGCGTACTATCGCAGAATGTTGCCCAATTTTTTAAAATTAAAAGAGCTGATTGACTCTGGTGTTATTGGAGAAGTCAGATTGGTGAAAATTGATTTATACAAAACCATTGACCCCGATATTGTGTCCAAAACGATAGGCACAATGCCTGTCAACTGGCGCGTCAATCCTGAAATTGCAGGTGGTGGTTATTTCTTTGATTTGGCAGCACATCAATTGGATTATCTAGATTATGTTTTCGGACCGATTCAGTCGGTCACTGGCTACGCAGGAAATCAGGCAGGATTGTACCCCGCGGCAGATATTGTGACAGGTTCTTTTACATTTAAAAATGGTATTATAGGTCTCGGTAGCTGGTGTTTTACGGTGGATGAAAAAGCGCAAAAAGATGAATTGACGATTATCGGAACAGAAGGAAAATTGTCTATTCCGTTTTTTGGCGCGGCAGAAATAATGTTGGAAAAATCCGATTTAAAAAGAAAGAAGAAGTTTACTTTTGATTTGTCCAAGCACATTCAGCAGCCACTTATTCAGACGGTTGTTGATGATTTATTGGGGACGGGTATTTGTCCAAGTACGGGCGAAAGTGCCGCTCGTACAAATTGGGTGCTGGATGAAATGACCAAAAATTATTATAAGGATTGTTAAAAGAATAAGTCAGGAATGGGATATAAGTACGTAACACTATTTATCTCGCATTCCTGATTTATTTTAGTAAACAATAAATCTTTCGACTTGCGAACTATTATTTTGTTTTAAGAAATAGACCCCTTTTTCTAAATCCATTTTTATGGTCTTTTCTGTACCACTTTTCAAAAGCATTCCTTTCAAATCAAATATTTGATACCCTTGCTGACTTTCAATAGTGAAAGCTTCATTTTGTCCAACAGGATTTGGATATAGAACTATAGGCGCAAAATTAGATTTAACACTTATTATATCAGAAAAACTAAATTTACCGTCAAAGTCTATCTGTTTTATTTTATAATAACTGGTTTGACTATCAATCTGGCGATCTAAAAACTGATAATATTCTTGTCCAGGTTCATTTGCAACACGTCCAATACTCTGAAATTCATTAATATCATCACCTTTTAATATTTCAAAGTAATCATTATTGATTTCGTTAGCAATTTTCCAATTTAATTGAGTACCTGTCTTCATACTCTGACCTTCAAAACTAACAAAGTCAAGCGGTAGAACTGCGTTTGTTGTTGCGTTTTTCCAAACGCTTCTAGTATCACTTGCAGGCACCGCTGTATGTGTTACCGTTCCGTCTGTTTCCTGATACAAAAATCTGCCAGAGTTTGGAGAACTAGAGGTTTGAGATTCAAACCTATAAGTATCATTAGCTGCATCATAATGTACCGTCCACATTTTATCTGAATCGCTATTAGGGGGAGTAGCGGTAGTACTTACAATTACATAAGCACCTCCAGGACCACCAGCACCTGGGGCACGTAGTACTCCTGTACCACCCGTTTCGCTTGCGCTGTCTATATTAAAAGACGTTCCACTTTCTACCAGTGTCCACTGTGTGTTTAGAGCGTTTCCTGTAGCGGACATAGTGACAGCCTGACCTCCACTTCCGCCAGCAGTTAAGAATTCTCCAGTAGCGCAATTTTGTAATCTAATAGTATTAGGGCCTGCATCGACAACTTCGTTTTTCTCGTAAGTAGTATTTGCCCACCTCATTTGAGCTCTACCTCCTTTTACGCGGTATGCACCATATCTAATACCAGACTCTGTCCCTCTTTCTGGCTCAGGAATATCCCAATTAAAGGCTTGACCACCGATTACGGCATCAGCATAATGTATTTTTAAATTTGGATCGTTAGGATCTGCTCTAAAACCTACCTCTAATTCAATATCTACTAGTTCATTTTTTACTACATTTCTGAGAAAAACAATCGTTCTTCCATCAGCCCCAGACCCTCCTCGATAATTAATTTGTTCTCTATATATATCGAATGATACTTGTACTTGGTTGCCTGTACCGTCATCACCATATATAGGCTTTGCTAAATACAAACATATAGCAGGGTCTGCTGGGCCACCACCACCTGTATGTTTTCCTTTAGCTTGCATTAGATAGGTTCCGTCGTCGTTGGTGCCTGCAGCATCACCAGCTTCAAGAATTCTCAGAGTGCCCGTAAATCTTGCATAACTTCCTACACCTGTTTCAGTAGAGCGAGGCAATGAACGTTCTATTCTGGGTTGTAATGTATTTGGTGCATCCCAATGGTTAGATCCGTCGGTAATATTATAAACACCCCAAGTTTGACCATAAACAGAACTTTCACTATAATCTGAATAACAAGTTCTATCATCAGCAGTCCCTACATTAACAGGGTTTGTTATATCAACATCTCGAGTATTGTCGTTTTGAAATTCGCCTGAGGCTGGACAAGTCAAATCCGGATTTGTATCTTCGTCAGGTGCTGTCAAAATAGGAATGAGCTCCCAATTACTTCTATCATCTGTATCTGAGGCTATAATATGGGTTATAGTATTGTTTGCTTCATGATACAAAAATCTGCCAGAAGTTAAAGATTCAAATCTATACTTATCAGTGGTTGCATTATAATGTATCGTCCACGTTTTATCTGTATCGCTTGCTGGCGGAGCTTTCAGAGTACTTACGACTACGTAAGCTCCTCCTGGACCACCAGCACCTGGGGCACGGAGTATTCCAGTACCTCCAGTTTCACTTTCACTATCTATATTATGATATGCTCCACTTTCTACAAAGGTCCAATGTGTATTCTGAGCGTCTCCTGCAGCGGACATTGTGACAGGCTGACTACTTCCTCCTCCAGCGGTTAAGTATTGTCCTGTTTCTACATTTTGTATTCTAAATATAACATCAGAGGATGGTAGATTTTGCGCTGTTAGATATAGAGAAAAGAACGTAAAACAGCAAACCAATAGATAATTAAGTGTAATTGCTTTCGTATTTTTCATGTTTATTATGTTTATTTTGTTTATGTAAAAATATCATATCTATCTATTATGAGTGTCCTGTACTATGCTGATGATGCCGTTTTAGCGAGCGAGAGCGAGCCGTAAACACCATAAAACAAGAAATCCCGAACTTTCAAGTGAAAATTCGGGATGACTTATATTT
>CAZQTE010000211.1:0-9860 GCA_964595615.1 uncultured Saprospiraceae bacterium | reverse complement strand
CTCTCTCAAATTTATCCGAATAAATAATGTCAGGCACTTAGTTTTAACTATGTCAGACAGCTAGCTATATCACTTTACTCGCAGATAAGGAACGAGTAAATTATTAAATAACATTAAAACAACTATAGCTAAATTCAATTACAGTAGAACAAAGAGCTATTTTAAAAAATTAATCAAGCTCTCCAATTCTTTTCTTCGGTTTCTACTTACGGGGATATTTTCTTTTCCTATTTGAATGGTATTTGAGGAGGTATCGAGGGCTTCTATTTTATCAACTTGGACAATGTATTGACGATGTACACGTGCAAAAATGTCTCTGGGTAACATCTGTTCTAATTTACTGAGTGTCATACGGGCAGTGAAGGTTTCACCTTGAATATTTGTTATTCTGGTGTAATTATCATCGGATTTGATAAAGGCAATATCTCTCGTAAGTACCTTGTAAATCGTATCTCTCTTTTTAAAAAAGAATGAATGCTTAGTTACAATAGAGTCCTCAACTTTTAATTTGGTATTTTTCTGCTCTCCTGCTTTAAGTGAGTAAGCCTTAGATATAGCTAATTCTATTCCTGATCGTAAAGATATCTTATTTACAGGTTTTACCAAATATCCAATCATATTTGACTCTCGTGCCAGAGCATAAGTTTCTTCATCACCATGAGATGTAATATAAAGTATTGGGATATTTAAGTTTGAAATTTTTTTACCAATTTCGACACCTGTCATACTCCCTCGTATATCAATGTCCATCAGGATTAAGTCAGGTTTTTCGGAATATATTTTCTTTAATGCATCAATAGAATTAGCGACCCGCCCACATACAAAATATTCTAATTTTTCTAGTAATATTTCCAATTGTAAAGCAAAAGCGAGGTTGTCTTCAACTATTAATATTTTTAGACTGAAAATGCTCATTTTTTTTCTTGTAATTTAGAATTTTGATAAGATTTTACAATCCACTGAATACAGGAATATAAACTAAATATATCTATGGGTTTTTCCAAATACCCTATTGTGTGTTTTCGATTTACTAAGTCAAATAAACGTTCTTCTATGCCATAAAAAGTGATGAACAAAATTGGAATTTCTGACTCATAAAGACAATTATCAATAGAACTATTAAGTAATTCTGTATCCATAATAATTAGATTTGGTTTTATTTTATTGATAAAATACCTCAGCCTAAATACATTATCAGTTGTAGTAATAGAGGTGTATCCCAATTTTTCTAATTGAATTTTTATTCGCAGATTACTTGCCAGACTACTATTAGCTATAAGGATTTGTAGATTTTTTGCTTCCATTTGGCCTGTGATTTTGCTATAAAGGAAAGCTGTTACATAATTTTATTACTTGTTTTTGTGGTAAAGTGTAACTATAGTGTGGTTAATGGAAAATGTCATCTTATCCACTAATCAAGCACTCCTCTCATAGGCAAAATATTACTGCTTACCACATAATAAATACCGCTCACCACCATTTAAAAAATACTCAAAGTCATTCCTCTCATATTTGTGATATCATCAGCGAGGCGGTCATTTAAATGAATGAAATTCAAAAAAAATAGTTCTTAACCGTCTACCCCCCTTAGCAATTTAAATATTCTAAACATGGATGTCTTGACTACTCAAGACCCTGAAAATTAATGCCTTATGAAAAATTCAATTAACGTCTCTAAACTAAATGTATTCGTAAACACTCAAATCTCCAATGCAAAAGCGAAAACAGTAAAAGGTGGTACTGCGGAAATTATTATTACAGAAATAATTGCAGGTTGATCCTTTAAGTAAAAGTAATTCAATAACTTTTACTAAGAATACGAAACATGAGTCATCCCGAATTTTCAATTTGAAGGTTCGGGATGACTCATGTTTTGCTTTCTTTTGTATAATTACGTGACACTAGACTTTGTGAATAAGCTTGAGTGCGCTCTAAATATCTTCATTAGAATAAAGTCTATTCCTAATTGCTCCTTTTTAGTGTACTAGTAAGCCCTATTTTTTCGAATAGCCAGCTTTTCGAAACGACAATATTCTTTGCATTCAATTTCTTTTCTCCCCATTCTCTTATAGCTTTTTCATCCATATTCTTTACTTTGAGCTTTAAGATTTTCTTCAGAATCTTACAAAAATTTACAAAAGGTAGCTTATTCTCATCTGTTCGAATTTTATCTCGATGTAAATAATTTTCAAATGAAAGTATGCTACTTTTCAATGTTTGAGAAAAAGTAGTATCTAATAAATAAATTTCAAATTGAGACTTTATTATTAAAACTTTAGATTTTAAAATATATGCTTTACTAAAAGGATATTCAGAAATGTTATCGATTACTTGATAAAATTTCTTTTCCTGAAAAGAAATTGATGCTTCTGAATACAAATATTCTTCTTCTTGTATCTCTACAGCTAGCCTTTTTATGTATTTGCTCATAAACTCACGCGTCCAAGCAATTTCATTATTTCGAGAAGCTAGATATACAATATTGCTAAAATCTGAGCTTTCCATTGAGCCGTTTGTAATTAAAATTTCATTTTTTATTCCAAATTTATACCATTCTAGAGGTAAACCTTTAAATTTAAAATTCCCACTATTAACCTGTCGCGCAGCATAATTTAAACCAACTTTAAATAAAATTAAGCCGTCCTCTCCATATCCAACATCTCCTTGATTAAAAAATAAACTTTGATAAGCGAAAAATACATCATCTCTTGGAGTCTCTGTTAGTTGTAAGGCTAACAAATACAAACGAAACAGCCTATCTTCCTTCAATAAACCCTTTTGATATGCTTTTTTAACAAGGTCCAAATAAGGCAAGTCGTATGAAACTTTAATTATATAGGCCTTATTTTTTATTAACAAAGCTTGGCGTACTGTTGCGTATGCAAAGTATCTATCTGCAGCATAAATCGTTTTTCTTGCGATTTCTACAGTTCTTTTATTGTTATTTTTTAATGACAAAAACTGCTCTGCCCGCTCTAAAATCATTTTCTTCTTCCAATAATCTTCATTTTTCGTAAAACTCTCATCCATTCTCTGATATAAATCTTCTCTCACCTTTTTAGATATAGCGGGCAGTCCCATATCTGCATATATCTCTGTCAGTATTTTTTCTCTTTTCCAGTTGTCCTTTTGAAGTGTATGATGAACTAAAGCTTTTTTAATAAATTGGGTTAAGTCCGAAAATACTCTACGTAATTTTAAATCATTATATATTTTACTATCGAAAACCTTCGTAAAAATCTCTTTTTTTCCAATAGTTGAGCTGTCAAAATCTGGATACTTACGAATTAAAACCTTGTATAATTTTTTGGCGTATTGCGTAACAGAAAATAAAGGCGACTTAATTGCTTTATCCAATATTTTGAAATCATCCTCAGAAAGGCTTTTAAAAATACGAAAAAGTTTTACTTCTTTATTCATTGATTATCTTTCAAATAAGTGCATGACATTATTATTTAAGTACAGGACAATTTTCCGCTTAATTTTGCTTTGAAAACCGCCAATACCCTGCGGTCTTTAAGGATTTTCAAAGTGAAAAATATTCATTCAATAACTCATCATTTACATACTTTCCTTGCTCAATAGTAGCTCTTAATTCTTCTAATAAAATGCCTTCCTCCTCCTCTCCTCCTCTCTCCAAAATCAAAGAACAAGATAATTTATAATGCAAGTAAAAGCAGTCGCTTGCCTCATTAAGTTTAACATCTGTATCATCATTGGCGTCGTATTTTTCATGTTTAGGATGTCCATATAGACGGTAATATAACTCTGCTTTTCCACACCAATAGTCGGCATCTTTTTGTTCTCTTTTGTCTAATATCTCATGCTGTTTGGCTTGCGACCTTTCGAATAAATCAAATAAATCTGGGTGTAAAAAAAGTTGATTAGCTACTTTTTCGAAGAGAAAATTATCTTCTTCAAGCCTCAG
Source organism: uncultured Saprospiraceae bacterium (assembly GCA_964595615.1). GTDB lineage: Bacteria > Bacteroidota > Bacteroidia > Chitinophagales > Saprospiraceae > JAHDCG01. The sequence continues at coordinate 5,932 of CAZQTE010000211.1, read as the reverse complement.
GAATATTAAGAAGGACTCCGTAGTCTTTAAAAGAGCTACAGCACATCTTTCTAAACTTTTTAAGTTGAAAGCTTTTCCAGGAAAAATTTTGCTGTAAATTTTACGAATATCCTTAGGAGAAAGTTCAAAATCAGGATAGTACCGAAACAATGCTTTATACATTTTTTCAGCAGCCGAACCTCCATCATGGAATGAAGAAAGAGTTGCACTTCGCAACCTTTTAAAATGCTCAGGTGGTAGCATTTTTAATATGACCAAAAGTTTTTCGTTAAGCATCTAATTGTTTGGAGCTAACACTTAAGTAGTAGGCTTACATATTTAAATAAACTCTCACTTACTATAAAGTACTCAAAATCAACAACTTACAACAAATCATTATACAAATAAATATGTAAACCTACTACTTAAATGCATGACACTATGGAACGCGAAAAAGATAGATTTTGTTTCTGTCGTGTTCCAAAGAAACAAGAATAGACTTTATGAATGAGCTTGAGTGAGATTTAAACTTGCTCAAGCTCACTCATAAAGTCTAGTGTAATTACTCAACAATAGTAAGAAAAAAATTCTAAAAAATAAGGAACTTTGGAAAAATAACTAAGTACACTGTAACAAAAGTCTCTAAACTTATGCATTTATGGAAACTCGTCGTTCTTTGGCGGGAGGGTCTCAAAAAATTGTTTGACCAGAGGAAGTTTTTTTAGTAGGTTTTTGGTACATTTTTGACGAGATTGCTTGCGCCAAACACAAAAAAGAAAAAGTAAGAGCGGCAAGTATTCTATGCAATTTCTAATTGAAAGCTACTGGCTTTGGCTAAATTAATCGCGCTCCTTATATGAGGCTATATTTTTAGTATTGATTCTTTCGCCTTTTTAGCAAAATCCATTTTAAATTTTACCTTTGGGTAGTTTAAGGAATGCGAAAATAATAGATTCAGAATCTGAACTACTTCTTTTTCGCTTATTTTTCACTTAAAAAATGGTTATTTGCCCCGACAAACGCCCATTTTTAAGCCAAAACTAAACGAAAAAATAAGCGGCTCAGATTCTGAAGCTATTAATCTCGCATTCCTAAAACACCGTGTAACAAAAGTTTGTTAAACTTTTGTTACACGGTATTTGATGCCCCTTTAGAAAAACATTTCACCCTCAAAGTTATTTTATGCCATTCCAACTCACCATTTTAGGTTCAAACTCCGCAGTCCCTGCCAACGGACGCTACACAACCTCACAAGTCTTACAAGTCAAAAACAAACTCTACCTCATCGACTGTGGCGAAGGAACTCAGCTACGCTTAACAGAAGCTAATATCACGCGCCGCGAGCGAATAGAGCAGATTTTTATTTCTCATTTACATGGTGACCATATTTTCGGTTTGCCAGGTTTATTGACTTCTTTTAGTTTAAATAATCGAAAAGCTCCCTTGACAATTTACTCTCCAGCAGGGTTGCAAGAGATGATTGAAACTATTCTAAAATATACTTATTCTCACCTTAGTTATGATTTAAAATTCGTAGTCGTACCAACAGATGTATCTGTACAAGTCTTTGATAATAAGGACATTACGGTCTCTACTATTCCTCTAGACCACCGTATTCCGGCAACTGGCTATTTATTTAGAGAAAAAGACAAAGTCAGAAATATTTTACCAGAAAAAATAAAAGAATATAGCATTCATTATTCTAAAATAAATGCGATTAAACAAGGAGGAAATTTCACTACAGCAGACGGCAAAGTCATTACACACGAAGAATTAACAAAAGCTCCTAGTGCACCACGTTCTTTTGCTTTTTGCTCAGATACAACTTATCAAGAAAGCATTGTACCAATAATAAAGGGTGTAGATTTACTCTATCACGAGACAACCTATCTCGATGAGGCAAGAGAAAGCGCTGCAAAATACGGGCATTCTACCGCAAAAGAGGCGGCGACGATTGCTAAAATGGCAGGTGTTAAAAAATTAATTTGTGGACATTATTCTTCTAGATATGGAGATTTGAAACCTTTGGAGGAAGAGGCGAAAAGTATATTCCCGAATAGTGAATTAGGTCTGGAAGGAAGATGTTTCGCAGTCTAAATGATAGATTTTACTGCATAAAAGTTTGAAATTCCATTTGTAAAACTTGACCATTCTTTACAAAGTCAAAACTCACCTCTTCAAAGCGCGGTTTGCGCCAATTACAAGTAGGTTTTTTCGAAAATGCATAAGGTTCGACTGGTAAACCAATGAAGTTTTTATCATAAGTCTCATCGGCATCAATGTCATGGTATGAACCAACCGCAATTTTACCAAAAGGAATATTTTCAAAAATAAGTTGTGCTTTACCATCTATTATCTGTGCTCTTTTCTTTTGTATAAACTGGTCTTTCACTAAAAAGGCTTCGCTTTTATCATATACCGAGACCTCAACCATTCCCTTATTGGGATTGATACTCGGAAACTCAATAATCATACTACCTGTTACTTCGGCATCAGAAAAACTAAGAAAAGAAATGGCTATAAACACTAAAAGTGTTTTGAATAATATGTTCATGTCGGTTTTTTTCTTTTTAAATTTAAAGAGCAAGGGCAATTAAAGTGTGTGCAGGGCTTAAAATGAAAGGTGAAATTCTGTAAATTTATTTGAGGAGAACAAATATATTTATTTTTTACTAATTAGTCAATCAAATCTTTGTTTTTTAAGTCTGCAAATATCAACTTATCAACGGCAGAAATGTCTTGCATATTGTCAGTATTAAGCCAAATAATCTCTTCTATCTCCGCTGCGACTTTCAATTTCCCAATATAATCTGCTGTGTAACAAGTCATTTTGACAGTTATTCCTGTAGCATGACTGTCCGCTTGCGCTTGAAAGCTTCCGTAATATTGACAAGTTTCTTTTATTAATTCCACAGATAATTCTTCTTGAATTTCACGTGATAAGGCTTGCCAGTCGCTTTCTCCTGCTTCGCGTTTTCCGCCTGGGATGTAATATTTTGTCTTTCCTTTACTGCGGGTGCTGAGGATTTTTCGATTGGCGATGTGTATGTAGGCTAATTTGTCTATCATTTGGAAAATGTTTACTTTTGGATAAAAATATTACCTTTGAGTATCGTCAAAATAGTTCTTAAAATATAAAATAGCTTGGAAGACTGGAAAATAAATAACTTAGAAATTAAAAATTTTAAATCAATTCGTGATTTAAAAATTAAGCCTGCGCGGGTGAATTTGTTTTTAGGTGCTCCAAACGTTGGTAAATCTAATATTTTGGAAGCTTTGAGTTTACTGCAGGCAGAAAGCGATAACATAAAAAAACTTATTCGTTACGACTCTGCTTACAATCTATTTTTTGACGGTTCTGTGCAAGAAGAAGTTTCTATCATAACTGACTCTTTATCTACTATTCTGAAGTTCAATGCTAAAAGTAATGCATTATCTCTTTCCAGAGATGCTGATATTGAGAATATAAAACACTTTAAATCAAGAAAATTAAAAAATGCAGATTATGCTTTAGAAATCAATCAGTCTGGTCACACCAATTACGAATATTCCAACGAACTTCCTCAAGTCAAAGTTAGAAAATATCAATTTACAGGTTTAAAGAAAAGCCAAAAAGATAATTATGAGGCTCTTCAGTCTCCTTATGGTGAAAACATATTCTCAATCTTACAGACCAGCAAAAAACTAAGACAAAAAGTCGCTCCTTTTTTTCAAGACCAGAAACTTGATTTAGTTCTGGTTAATGAGACTAAAGATTTGGCTATTCAAAAACGAGTTGACGATTTAGCTTTTCAACTCCCGTACAGCCTCACAGCCGACACGCTACAAAGAATGATTTTTCATTTTGCAGCCATTCATTCTAATAAAAATGCAGTTCTTCTTTTTGAAGAACCAGAAAATCACTCTTTTCCAGCCTACATTAGAGATTTGGGGAAAGAAATTGCAAAAGATACTGATAATCAATACTTTATTGCAAGTCACAGTCATTACATTCTCGATTCTTTAATAGAAAATACAGCTGAAAATGACTTAGCTATTTTTGTAACTTACATCGAAGATTACGAAACAAAAGTGCATCGCTTAACGAGGAAAGAAATTGCAGAAGTACAGGAATATGGTGTGAATATTTTCTTCAACCTAAACCATTATGTAGATGCGTAGAGAATTTCGAATTGTTCCAGAATGCCATATTGACACACTAATCACCCAATCCATTCTCAATCTAAAGGTAAATCATGCTCCAAGTAGCGGCGCGGTGGCCAATACTATGAAAAATAATTTAGTCAATAAAAAAGCTCTCGGAATAGTTGATAACGACAAAAAGCGTGTGCCTAACTATTTCAATGAATTTGAGCTCGTCGAAGAAAAAAAAGGCTTAGAACTAAAAAAGCACAAAGAAAAAGAGCATTACCTTATAGTCATTTCCCCCGCTGCCGATGAATGGCTTTACGATGCAGCAATAGACTTAGGTATTGATTTAACTACCCCTCCTTATAAAATTAAAAACTTCAAAAGCTTTTTACAACTAACGAAAAGCCATAAAGTAGCAGAAAAACAAAATATCAAAGATTTACTAAACACACTAAAACAGAAAAAGGGTTCTCCTTTTCATATCTTTAAAAATTGGGTAAATGAGATAGTCAAAATCGACTAAGTATCCCCTATCGGCACAATTCCTGTCTTATCATTCCTCCAATCACATTAAAAAAATTACTTTTGCGTCATAAATCGAGTTTTCAACCCGATTTTTTGTACTCATGAGTTTTGTAACTCATGTTCACTTTGCACGTAAGTACTATCAGCTTAGAAAGCTGATTTACGTATCACGAACTATCTTCGCCTCACGCAAAAAAGGTTCTCTTGTAAGGAACTCTACCCGTGAATAAGTGATTATAGTTCTAAAAATCTAATAATGATTAACATCACATTACCTGACGGTTCAGTCCGTCAGTACGAAGCTGGCGTCTCAAGTATGGACGTAGCTAAAAGTATCAGCGAAGGCTTAGCCCGCAATGTTCTCGCAGCTAAAGTAAATGGCGAGACCTGGGATGCTTCGCGCCCGATTAATGAAGATTCTTCTGTGGCATTATTGACTTGGAGAGATGATGAAGGTAAAATGACCTTTTGGCACTCTTCAGCGCACCTTATGGCGGAGGCTTTGGAGGCTTTATATCCAGGCATGAAATTCGCAATCGGTCCTGCACTCAAAGACGGTGGTTTTTACTACGATATTGACTCAGGTGAACGCACGCTTTCTTCTTCTGATTTTAAGAAAATCGAAGATAAAATGAAGGAATTGGCGCGTCAAAAGAATGTTTACGAACGTCAAGAGATTAGCAAAGCGGAGGCAATTAAGTATTTCGAGGAGAAAGGAGACGAGTATAAATTGGAGCTTTTAGAAGGATTGGACGACGGAAATATTACCTTCTACACACAAGGAAATTTCACGGATTTATGCCGTGGACCACATATCCCACATACGGGAACTATCAAAGCGGTCAAGTTGATGAAACTCGCTGGTGCTTACTGGCGCGGTGATGAGACTAAAGCACAATTGACACGTATTTACGGTATTACTTTCCCTAAGGCGAAAGAATTGACGGAATACTTGGAGCGTTTGGAAGAAGCGAAAAAACGTGACCACCGTAAGTTGGGTGCGGAATTAGAGTTGTTTATGTTCTCTGAAAAAGTGGGACAAGGTTTGCCGATTTGGTTACCAAAAGGAACTCAGTTGCGCGAGCGTTTACAGAATTTTTTGCGCCGTGAGCAGGAAAAAAATGGCTACCAAATGGTCATTACTCCACACATTGCGAATAAAGAATTGTACGTTACTTCTGGTCACTACGAAAAGTATGGCGAGGACTCTTTCCAACCTATCAAGACACCGAAAGACGGCGAAGAATTTTACCTCAAACCGATGAACTGTCCACACCACTGTGAGATTTATGGACAC
>CAZQTE010000210.1:0-9868 GCA_964595615.1 uncultured Saprospiraceae bacterium | reverse complement strand
CCCAATTTTATTTGGGGGTGCAAAAGTAGTCTTATTTACGTGGAAAAGCCAAATATGTTTGGCGAATAAATTTAGAAGAATATTTGGAAATTGGACTTAATGGTTTTGCCTATCAATATTTAATTCTGACAATTATTATTTTTCATTTTATTAATTCCATATATCAGGACTCTCTAAATAAAAATAGGGAGAGCCTTGCCGTACGCAAAACTCTCCCTAACTATAGATTTCTGATTTTAGTAAAAATTAAATCCTACAGTAAATAAAAATGAAGGTCTTATCTCGGTTAAATTGCCACCTTCTGTCAGTTCAACCTGCGCAGAGGACTGAGGAACACGAACTTTCTTTCCAAAAATCTGCCCTCTTTCTCTCAAAAACACTGCATTTTGTTGCGCAAATGGTAAATAATAAGTTCCGCGAATGAATAATCCACGATGTCTGCCTAATTCAATCCCTAACTCTGTGCTGAATTTCACATTATGGGTACGACTTCCATAATAAACATCAATTTTATCTGAATTAAATGTTTTATCATCGACTTCAAATTTACCAAAATCATTCGTTGCACGTCCAAGATAACGACCATAGCGAATGCGGCTATGCTGTGCTAGAAAACGTAAGTTCACAGGACGTCCTCTTGTTAATTTAAAATCGAGTCCCAAACCTGCATTCGTTTCTTTATGTATACTTTTAATGAAATTACCACCGCGTCCAAAACGAATGAAAAAATGTTTACCTAAAATAATATCATAATCATAAAAACCAATGATTTCGTAGTCACGAGGCATAATTTCACCATTCAAACTGAGTATATTTTGAGTCAAGTCATCGGTCAAATAATTAACTCCAATAGTCTGGGCAGAACTGGGAAACAAATGCAGACCCGCACCAAAATTCACTCTAAATTTAATCTCTTTTTCTTTCTCTTGTTGCATTCCTGGTTCTCCAATAGCCAAATCTCGCAGTTCTTCTTCAGTCAATTCTGAGTTTTCACGCTGTTGTTTTTCTAATTCCGCCATGCGCTCAGCTAATGCAGTAGAGTCTCTTAAAGCTTGAATTTCGCGCATTTTATCTGTTGCAAAAACTTCATTAGCTTTAAGAATATTATTCATTTGGACTGCACTTTCTTTCAACTTGGCACTCATTGGTTTTGTATTATAATTTGCCCAAAAGTTTTCATCATAAGCCACAGTATTATTAACGAAATAACCGCCTTTACTCATACGGTCAAGATATGGAATTACCTTACCTCGCGCCCCATCATTTTCCGTTATTAAAACCTCATTTGCATACAATTCGCCATTTCGGTACGTTCCTTCTCGTAGTGCATCCGAAAAGTGCCACTTATCTCCTATTTTACGATAATTGGTGATATAGTAATTCCCTTTCCATTTTCCTGAATATAATGGATAATCCATTTGTTTTTCCAAGCCTTCAGGCGTAATTTCAAACTCTGTCCTTACAATTGCATAGCTTCCCTGTTCTACATAAACCTTTCCACGCATCCGTGCATAAATCGCCTCCGTTGTTTTACCTAAAATCTGTCTCCACCAAGCAGTTTTCGTTTCTTTTGGTGTATAATTCTCATTTTTTTGAAAGCTAATTACCCATACTGGCTTATCATTTAAACTGGTGATAGACTCTACTTTATAAGAATAAGCTCTAAGAAATTTCTTATTGATAAAATCTTCTCTATTCCGCACAATATCAAAGCGTTGTGGAGCCATGTGACCAGAAGAGAACCTAGCATTTAATGTCGTATCTAATGGGTTTTTCAAGTTCATCTTTCGAGATTGAATCAAATCCACATCGCCTTCCTTGCGCGTCCGATAGCTGCTTTTATAAACACGTAAAACACCTTCTGCCAGATATTCATATTCACCGTCTCTATCCGTTAAGGACTCTCTGTAAAAAGCTAAAACATTGGTTGGATAGCTTGGATAATTTACCTTAATATTATCAATAGCTGTGCGGATAATATCTTTTGCATTGTCCTTTCCGAGTACAAGGACTTCAGTTAAATCTGTTGCAGATTGGCTTAGATAAATCTTAACTGGAGATTTTAAATCAGATACTTTTTTGCGGTAAGTTGTGTAACCAATGTAAGAGATTTGAACGCTTTGGTTAGCGTATTCTTTTGGAATTTTAAGCTTAAACTCCCCATTATCACCAGAGGTAGTTCCTATACCTTGTTTTGGTAAGCCGATATTTGCAAAAGCAATTGCTTTATCGGTTTTCTTATCCAAAATCTTTCCTGAAATGGTTAGGTAATCTTGTGCATTTAGATTAAAAGTACAAATTAAAAGACAAAATGTTAAGGTCAAAAATGTTCTCATTATTGGGTAATTTAAAGTTGATAATCAGGTTATGACAGGCAGACGGGCTCAGTTTTAGAAATGTTACAGACTTCTTAATTTTTTTAAACATTAGCTTACCAGAGTTGAGATAATTTGCTATTAGACTTTATGAATGAGATTTGAGCGGCGTTTAAATCTCACTCAAGCTCATTCATAAAGTCTATTATCTAAAATCAACAATCCAAACATTTTTCTCTACATTTGCAGCCATGAAAAAACCTTATATCATCGGAATAACGGGCGGTAGTGGCTCGGGAAAAACGACTTTTATTAAATATTTGCGCGAAGCTTTTTCGCTTGATGAGGTCTGTATCGTATCCCAGGATGACTATTATCGTCCACGCGAAGAACAAGAAGTTGACGATAAGGGAATTGCTAATTTTGACAAGCCATATTCTATTAATAAAAAGGCTTTCCATAAAGATATTGCTAGATTAGCGAAAGGAGAAACTGTTGAAATTTTAGAATATACTTTCAATAATAAATTGAAAGAACCAAAGAAAATTATCTTAAAGTCTGCCCCGATAATCATTGTGGAAGGTCTATTCGTTTTTCACTATAAAAAGATTAGAAAACAGCTGGACTTAAAGGTATTTGTACATGCTAAGGAAAACTTAAAAGTCATCCGTCGTATACATCGCGATAGAGTGGAAAGAAATTACCCTTTAGACGATGTGCTTTACAGATATCAAAATCACGTATTGCCTGCTTTTGAAAAGTATATCGAGCCTTATATGGAAGATGCAGATTTGGTTATCAATAACAACAAAAGTTTTGATAATGGATTAGATGTTTTTCAGCATTTCCTTAAAAGTAAGCTACGAGAATAATTATTAGACTTTTTGAGACCACAATCATTAACATAACAACCAACAAATGCTCTTAGCCATTGGCACTAAAGTGAAATTAAAACATACAGGCGACCACGGAGAAGTCGTCGAATTGCTGCCAAATGGTATGGTCAATGTATATCTTATTAAGGATGATATGGAAATTCCTGTCTTTGAGGATGATTTGATACCGAGCGATTTGGTTAATAAACCTGTTGCAAAGCGGATTATTGTACCTGAGAAAAAGCCGATTATTAGCAATGCTACACCTCCCTCTCAAGAAGCAGAGAGTCAATATGCAATTTTGAAAAGTGTGGGTTTACAATTGGTGTTTGAACCTGTTCTGAATGCGGAAAGTATTACGGAATATTATCGGATTTGGTTGATAAATGACTCTAAGGATGAGTTTATTGTCACGATGGCATTGAAAATTAAAGGAGAAGTAGAGAAGGAACACAATTCAAAGATTAAAGGGATGTCCAAAAATGATTTTGGGACATTGCTTTTTGATAAATTGAATGATAATCCCGTTTTTGAATTACAAAAGTGGCGGATTACCTCGAAGGGAACGGAAGGCTTTGCAAAAAATAGTATCAAACTAAAAGCTAAGACTTTCTTTTCTAAAATGAAGACTGCGCCTTTCCTGAATAAGCCCGTTCATTGGTTTTTAGCTTTCGATGCTGCGCCAAAGAAGAAAGACTCAAGTGTAGAAGATTTACGTTCTTATACTAAGCGAAATGCGTCTCGTCGCTTGCCCCGCAACGAAGAAGAACGCAAGCGTTTTAGTCTTTATGATGTGGAGGAATTTGCGTCCTTTGAAATTGAAGTGGACTTGCATACTGAGCATCTTGGAGTAAGTACCGCAGGAATGGACAATGCACAAATTCTACGTTTACAACTCTCTCATTTTGAAGCTTTTATTGAGAATGCTTTGAGAATTGGTGTACCACGTGTTTTTATTATTCATGGTGTTGGGAAAGGGAAGTTGCGAGATATGATTGCGACTAAGTTAATTCAAAATCGAGATGTAAAAACCTTTCGTAATGAGTACCATCCTCGTTATGGTTGGGGAGCGACGGAGGTGGAGTTTTAGCTAAGGAACACGTCAAAATAAATTACCATTCTTGACAAGACCTTTTGTTCCTCAAGAATGTAAATCTATTAATCTCGCATTCCTAAGGATTACTAGTTCATCTTATATTTCTCCCTATATTCTGACGGACTCATCCCCTCTTTCTTTTTAAAAAGTCTCGAAAAATACTGAGGATACTCAAATCCTAAAGTATAGGCTACTTCCGCAATACTTTTATTTGGTTTTAATAAAATATTCTTTGCTTCATCAATCAAATATAATTGCAAATGCTCGGTTGAGGTTCTACCTGTTTCTTTCTTTAATGTATCACTCAGATATCGTTGTGAAATCGACATTTTCTCTGCTATTTCCTCTATACTTGGTACTCCTTTTTCTTGCAGTTGTCCAGACTCAAAGTAGCCACCTAACTGCTCATTAAATTGAGCCAACAAATCATTAGACAACTCTTTCCGATTTAAAAATTGCCTTTCGTAAAAACGATTGGCGTACTTTAGCAAAGTATTTAATTGAGAAATGATAATGTCCTTACTAAATTCGTCCTGATTGTTGTGATATTCTATTTCAATATTTTCTACAATCGCTTCTATCTGTTTTTCTTCTTTTGGTGATAAATGTAAGGCTTCATTAACGGAATAAGAAAAGAAGCCATACTTCTTAATTTGCTGCGCTAATTCTGTTCCTTTGAGAAAATCTTCATGAAAGTTTATAGAAAAACCTTGTTGCTCAAAAACTACACTACTATCCCATTGCAAAACTTGTCTAGGTGCAATAAAAATCAACGCGCCATTGGTGAAATCATATTTTGTTCGTCCATAGTTTAAATTGCCTTTGACGACTTTTTTTAAACTGATAGAATAAAAATCATTAGTTATCGGTGGCGAACTCTCTCTCGGACAAGGAAGAAAATCATCGTCTTTTGCATTCAAGACACTCAACATCGGATGCTCAGGACGCGGGAGTTGCAAATAATCTAAGTAAGCTGAAAGTGTTTTGAAGTGTTGCATACAGGAGAACCAATTTTTAATGAGAAATTTTGAATTTTGAACAAAGCTCATTTGCTAAGGAATGCGAAAATAATAGATTCAGAATCTATTAATCTCGCATTCCTAATCTTTTCCTACCTCTATCAATTCTTTGTGATAAGCATCAATGCGCGCATGCGCTGTCCCGTCAATCAACAAAATAACCACCAACATGGCAATAGTTGTAATCATACTCGCCCGCCAAATAGGCTTATCAATAAACAAAATAATCAGAGAACAAACAGCAATAATCAAAGGAATTGCTTTAAAAACAATATTCTGGTATTCTTTCAAGGTTGCTTCGGCGCGTATAATTTCTGCTTCTACAAAAGCTGAAGCATTAGTGTTGTATGCTGTTTCAAATTGGGTAATTCTCGACTTATTAGTAAAAAATAAACCAAGTCCAATTATCATGAGCAAAACACCTGCGACCAGAGTAGGGATTATGTAGGCTCTTGCCATTTCAGTTTTTCCTAATTGCCAAAAACCAATACTCGCTATGACAAATAAAACTCCGAATAAAATGAAAAATGGCGTTGAAAAAAGTTCGTCTTTTGCCCAGTCGGTAGCTGTTTTTAGAATATCCATATTTTTAGTTTTTGAAGATTTTTAATTTAAATATTCCACTTTAATCCAGTTGCCTCTTCCGATACTTCCCACAATCTCCGAGCAACGGTCTTATCCTTTGCATGTGGCTCTAACTTATGCGCGCCAACAGGGCCGACCCAGTTACTTCTACCAGTAGGCCCGTAAAAAGCAGTTTGGTCTAAGTCTTTTTCAGTAGCACACATCAATTGAGGATAAGCACCATTTTCAGCGGGCTGTGTTAATGGCGACAACTTCATCAAACCAAAAATAATCCGCATCATCAAACTACCGCTCGTCGAAATCAGTGATGTTCTGGACGAGCCAGGGTGACAAGCATACGCTTTAACATCTGTCTTTCCCGCTTTTTCTAGTCTATCTTGCAATTCATAAATAGACATAATCTGCGCGAGTTTACTTTGACTGTAAGCATCATTTGGACCATAGTCTTTATCCCAGTTCATATCGTCAAACTTGATAGTTTTCAACCCCATATCGTAGCCCATACTGCCTACTGTAACAATCCGCCCTTTAGATTTTTCAATCATTGGAAAAAGCAGACCTTGTAAAGTAAAATGACCATAGTGGTTCACTCCCAATTGACTTTCAAAACCATCAACAGTAAGTTTTCGAGTCGGCACTTGGGCGATAGCAGCATTACAAATCAAAGCATCTATACATGATATTTTTTCAAGTACCTCTGCTGCCGCTTTTCTTACAGAAGCTTGTTCTGCCAAATCCATACGAATATTCAGGACATCAATATTATTACCAAGTTCTTGTTTTAGAGTGTTGATGGTAGCTTCTGATTTCCTTGGGTTACGGTTCAACATCACCACTTTTGCACCTTTTGATAGTAGTATTTTTGCTGCTTCAAACCCTGTTCCACTCGTCGTTCCTGTTATGATGTATGTTTTGCCAGTTAAATCTCCTATTCTGTCAGGAGTCCACCCTTCTTTGCCAAATTGATTTGCGCTCATTTTTATTTTTTTTCGATTTTTGAATAGCACAAAGGTAAGTAGAGATTATATTTAGGTATTATACTAAATTTCGAATCTTGTATATTTTTTGGTTAGGAAAAGTGATTTAGAGCTTGTCTAAACTTATCTTTTTCACTATTTCAAAGCTACTGAAAATAACGAAACCGCCCAAAAACGACAATAGCTTATGCCACAAAGAATGACATAAGCTATTATTCGAAAACGAAAAATTGACTCTATAAAGCATTCAACTTCTCTACTAAAATATCCCTCTGCTCTGTAAACTGCGGCATAAATTCATCAGGCAATGGTGCAGGTGGCGGAAAAGAAAGTTTTCTATGATTCACTTGTTTTCCATTCTTCCAAAAACGGAAACAAACGTGAGGTCCCGTCGCTAATCCTGTCGAGCCAATATAACCAATCACTTGTCCTTGTTTCACGTGTACACCTGGACTGATGCCCTTTGCAAATTTTTGCATGTGTAGGTACTGTGTCTCGTACGTCTTATCGTGGCGGATTTTAACAAAGTTTCCATTTCCGCGCGTACGGGAAGCTTTGGTAACGACTCCGTCTCCTACAGCTAAAATCGGTGTACCATAAGGTGCAGCGTAGTCTGTACCAAAATGCGGTTTTGTACGCTTCAAAATTGGATGAAAACGACGCAGATTAAAACCAGATGAGATGCGACTATATTTCACAGGTGACTTCAAAAATCCTTTATTCATCGGGCGACCTTTTGCATCATAATAACCACCATGTTCTGGATGTTCAAAGTAAAATGCATAATACTCGTTACCTGAAGTTTGATACCAAGCAGCATGCACTTTTCCTGCATCTACACGCTCTCCTTCTATGTAATCTTGGTCGTAAATCAATTTAAATTCATCGCCTTGTTGCACATGGTGAAAATCAACTGACCATTGCAATGCATCTTCCATTTTTGCGGTGATGTTATAACTTAATCCTGCATCAGTCATCGCATTCCAAAGACTTGACTCGATAGCACCCTTTGAGGCTTCAACTACCGTTGTAATCGGTCTTTCAACTTTCGTCACCGTCAAATCTCCTTTCAAATCAAAAATCGTATAATTATAAACGCTCGGCTGATAGATAAAATGTTCGTATCCTTGACTGGTATCTTTTGACAAAAGCATGTATTCTTTTCCTACGCGAAACTGCTTTACATCAAAAATTGTATCTGCATTTTGTACAATTTTTTCAATATTTGGATAAGATACACCTGCATCAGAAAGTATTTCACCAAAAAATTGTCCTTCTTGAATTTCAGCAGTTTTCACATGCTCAAAGGTATCTACGGCAAAGCCATATTTAACATTTGGAATAATGATAGGAAGAGCACCTAATTCGACATTAGTCGCTGCACTCAGATTTGATTGATAAGTTTTTGTAGTCTCTGACTTTTGATTAGAAAGTAGTAACATTATTGCAAAAAAGCTAAGAATGAAAGAAGCTGTTTTTGCACCTTTTGTGTGGTAGATTTTAGAAAACCAATTTATTTCAGAGTTCAATTGTTTATAACTTTTGATTATTGATAAATGTGCGTGTTTTGTATCCGATTTTATCTTTTTTTGACTTCTGTTAGAGATTGAAGTCACAAAAATAATATTTCAAAATAGATAAATCGTTAAGGATTCATTATTTTTAATACATTTATTTATTCCATTTCATAAACAAATGATATTCAGATATTTAAATTTGATATGAAATAAAAAAACAAGGTAGAGATGCGGCGATACCGTACCTCTACCTTATTTTATTGGTTTTATACCCAATTGTGTGAAACTTGACTACGAATTTTCACCTTCTCCTAATATGCCTAAATTTTTTGCTCTCTTCTCCCAGTTTTTGCGCGCCAAAGCTTGCATATCTGCGATACCGTCCAACTCATCAACAATCTCTAGACCTAATAGGGTTTCAATCACATCTTCCATAGTCACGATACCCGACATACCGCCAAATTCATCGACTACTAAAGCGATATGCTCACGTTTTTCCATGAGTTGATTAAATAAATCAGGCAATGACATTACCTCATTTACAATCATTATCTCCCGCTTAATAGAACTCAGAGGAGAAGAACCGCGCTTTTTTATGATATTGTCCAACAACTCATCTTTCAACACAAATCCATTAATCGCGTCCTTATTTAATTTGAAAATAGGAATACGAGAAAAGCGTATATTGTCATTCGCATCATAAAATTGCTGAATTGACATATTTTCCGCTGCAGCCTTTACAACAGTACGCGGAGTCATAATATCTTTTGCCTGTACGGTGTTGAAGGTCAATAAATTATTGATGATACGACTTTCACCTTTTTTGATGACACCCGTTTTAACACTGATGTCTGCCATAGTTGCAAAGTCTTGTCTTGACAAAACACTTCCATGTCCTGGCGACTTCATTAGTTTAGTAATTTTCTCACTTAGCCAGACCAAGGGAGCTAACAAAAACATGATAATTTTGATAGAACTAACTGTAAATCCAGTCAAAGATTTCCAATAGCTTGCTCCAATCGTTTTAGGAATGATTTCAGACAATAAAAGAATAGCTAAAGTCATTACTACAGCAACAACAACTTCTGGTGTCACTGCAATATCCAAGCCTGGAACAGTAAATAGAGGCGCACTATCTGCCCAAATTGTAGCAGCTGCAGCACCTACACCCATTGCACCAACCGTGTGCGCAATAGTATTTAAGGTCAAAATGGCAGACAAAGGTCTATCAATATCCGCTTTCATTTCCTTCAAAGCCACACCTTTTGCAGTACCTTTTTGTGCTTCAATCTCTACATAAGTAGGTGTCACACTCAATAAAACTGCTTCCAGTATTGAACAAAGAAATGAAAAAGCGATAGATAAAATTGCGTAAGAAATTAATAATCCCATATTGTTTTTATATTGGACTTTGGACAAAAGATATTAGACTTTAGATGTTAGACTATTCAAGTAAAAAATCAATTTTTAGACTTTCTAAAATA
>CAZQTE010000209.1:0-9880 GCA_964595615.1 uncultured Saprospiraceae bacterium | reverse complement strand
CCATTATACTTGTTTCCCGATAGGAATGCGGGACAGGCTGTGATACAGACCATGCTCCCGATAGCTATCGGGATTGAATTTCTTAGAAGAAAAAATTACTACGTATTATGGCTCAACTTATTAAATCACTTTTACTTACTCAAAGACAAAAATTTATTGACTTTGATGAAATTTTATATAAACCCTTCTCATTTTTGAATGAGAAGGGTTTTCTTTGTAATATAAAACAAACCGTTCTTCACCAAATCGTATGTATGTAACTAACGGAGAACCAAACAAGATAGTGTTATGAAACGAGTAACAGGAATTGGCGGCATTTTCTTCAAATGCGAAGATGCAAAAGGGATGAAAGATTGGTACGGAAAGCATTTGGGCATCGAAACTGACCAATACGGCGGACATTTTAAATGGAGAGAAGATGCGGATAAAGAAAAACGCTGTATCACTTCCTGGTCAACCTTCGCAAAGGATTCAGACTATTTTGCGCCCAGCAAAAAGGAATTTATGTTTAATTATCGAGTAGAAAATTTAGTGGAATTACTAAAAGTCCTCAAAGAGGAAGGAGTCACGATAGTTGGAGAAATACAAGAATTTGATTACGGTAAATTCGGCTGGATATTAGACCCAGAAGGCAACAAAATAGAACTTTGGGAACCTATAGACAAACCTTTATTGGACTACCACGAGAAAGAATAACGACCACAAAAAAAACGACCGCCAACCGAAATCCGGAAGGCGGTCACCCAGAACATACATGAGAAAACTACTATGCTCGTCGTGTTTCAAGGGGAAAAAAGAACTCAATAAGTGGTTGGTTTTCAACCACTGCTCACGGGATTAAATATCTTTACACTCTCAGTAAAAATTTACTTGTCAAGAAGATACAAATGGTATTTGTTAATCTTCGCCAACAATTTTTCAGGGTAGCGCGGGTCTGTCGCATAACCCAATTTTTTCAATCCATAAGCCCAAGCCTCATAGTCTGTTTCGTACTCCTTTAAGGATTTGTAATGCTTGGTATTGAGTAATTTAGAATGTGCGCGCCAAGATTCCCAGCTGGATTTGTACTTGACGAAAAAGTCTTTGTGATGGTCATCAGAATGATTAGAACAGTGTCCTTTTCCACATTTTTTAGAAAAACACTTGATGCCAAAGTGATTGTTATTACGTTTTGCCAATCCACTATGACCTGCTCCACTTTCCAATAAGCCCTGCGCCATTTTCACGCTCGCAGGAATACCAAATTTCTTCATTTCTTCTTGCGCAGTCTTTTTAAAACGACGGATATATGCTTTTTCTTTTTTTGTTTTTGCATCATCATCTCTTGCATCTGCAAATGGATTACGTGCTTTTTCGTGATGTGCAACTGCTTGGGCAATTCCCATTTGCGCAACATCTGAACGTTTATTATCTTCCTCATCCACTGGCAAGAATGCAGAAGGCGCTCTCATATTCACGGTAAACTGAAAATCTTTTTCAAACATCAAATAGGCGAGCATGGCAACTACCGCAATCTTTAACCAAGGAAGTTTCATTCCTGATAAAGCACCACCCGTCAATTTGAAGAATTGATACTTAATTGCAACAAAAAGTTTTTTCATGCTAAGAAAGATTTTCTTCAATATGAAGGTAAATTCAATCTCAGCCGTTACTCCTTGTCCTGTTTTATTTTGCATTTCATTTTTCGAACCAAACAAATTCTCTTGTTCAGCCTTTTTATCCGTAAAACGGAAACTTTTTGGTTGTTGACTATTCATTACTGCAAACCTTTTGTATCTTTAGAAACTAATTTATTCAACTCTCACAACACTATTTGTTTGTTGACAGTGCAAATATAAAACATTTAGTTTTAATAAAGCAAATGTTTTAAAACATTTTAATTTAAATTTATTTTTGCGTTTATGGCAAATTTTTCAGAAAACATTGTAAATCAACGGTTTAAGCGCGTATATACCGAGTTAGAAAAGACAAATAAAATTAAAGGAAAGTCAGATATTGCAAAACACCTTGGAACATACAATCATGTAATTAACTCAATTTTGAAGGGAGAGCGTAATATTACGGTGGACCAATTGAATAAATTATTTGACATTTTCAAGGTAAATGCAAACTATCTTTTTGGGATTAGCGAAGACCTTTTCTTACCTGGTTACCAAGGAAATGACATTGCAGTGCGTGGTATGTCTGAGCGCAAAAATTCTGGTCGTAGAAATATTACTTTAGTGCCTAATCGCGCTTTAGCTGGTTATGCATTGGAGCATCAGCAGGATGATTTCATGGAAGAATTGCCAAAATTTTCTGTACCAAATTTAGAAGGTGATTTAGTGGCTTTTGAGATTAGTGGCGATAGTATGATGCCGACGATAACGAATGGTGATATTGTGGTTTGCGAGCCGATAGAAAGGGGTGTTTCTCTGCGTGATAATCATGTTTATGTCGTTGTGACGGATGTTGTGGTTGCCAAACGCATTCAACAGAGTCGAGACTCAAATAACATGCTTTTGATTTCTGATAATAGCGATGTTTATAAGCCTTATCCTGTGGATTTGGATGAAGTGCGCCAGATATTAAAGGTGAAGTGTCGATTGACGAGTCATGCGATTAGTTAGTTTTACGGTGGACGGTTGATGGCCGCTTCGCTTTGCTTGCCCGTATGGGACGGTGGACGGTTTTGTATGACTTAGATTTTTACTGGTTCTTTTAGAATAAATTTGCGCCTTCTTCTCCGATTAGGCTGCCCATAGCTACGCCCATGCCGCCGAGTCTGACGGAGACTCCGATATTATTGGATATTTTTTTGATGATAGGATTTTTGCTGTCGCCTACTCCGAGAATGCCACTCCATTTATGTTCTATCTCAAATGGTGTATTTGGTAAAATGACATCTCTTAATAGTTTTTGTAAAGCATTTTGAATGAGCTCTGTCTCTCCGAAATTTGTTGTTTCTTCTGCTTTTTTGGCTAAATTTCTTCCTCCACCTAATAGCACTCTTTTTCCTACATTTCTAAAATAAAAATAGCCACAATCGTAATGAAAACAACCCGAAAAAGGGAGATTTTCGATAGGTTTTGTAATGACTACTTGATTTCTGGCGGGTACTAATTGAACTTCCGAGAGTAATTTTTTAGCGAAGCCATTTACAGCAATTAAGACTTTTCCAGCAGTTATTTCCCAATCATTCTCAGTAATTAATAGTGCTGAATTCTGAGTTTCTGACACTTCTTTTATTTCAATTCCATTAAAAATCAAAACGCCTAAATCTTGCGCAATCTGCAACAAACGCTGCATCATACGACCTGTGTGAATCTGTCCTTCTTCTTGGTTTAATATCAAATTTTTCACGCCTGCAAATCCATATTGCGATAAGCGATTGTCAGCTTTTAAATAAGTCTCTGAATTATTAGTGATTTTTTGAATTTTGTCATTAAACCAAGGCATTCTTTCTACACATTCTTGATGAATAGTCTTTTCTTCTTCTCGAAAAATTTCCATTCCTCCAAAAGGTTTGTAGTCCAATGCTGTGTCTCCGCAGCGTTCTCTTAGTCTTTCTAATCCTCTCCAGCGTTTTTCTACTAATGTTAGGACTTCATCCTCGGTTTGCTGTTTTAAATCATCTAATAATTCAGTCAAACTGCCAAAACAAGCGAATCCTGCATTGCGTGTACTTGCACCTATTGGCAATACACCGCGTTCAAAAACGACGACTTTACGACGTGGGTATTTTTCTTTCAATGTTATTGCGGCATTTAAACCGACAATCCCACTTCCTACGATTGCGTAGTCGATGTCTTTGAAGAATGTTTCTTTTTCCCAGAAGGATAGATTTGGCATGACTTGAATTAAGATATTAGATTTTGGATCCATCCTGTTTTTCCTATGAACACAAAAGTAAGAAGCCCCAAAAACAAAGAGAGTATTATCAGTACAAATTCTGATAATACTCTCTTTACGTAATGCAAATTAAGTTTCCATACTATTTTATGTAAAAGACCAACACTTGCCCTAAGTTAATTCGGCTTGTCGAAAGGTCATTCCATGCTAAGACTTCATTCAATTCGCAATCAAAAGTATTCGCCAAAGCGCCTAAAGTATCTCCACTTTTTACGCGGTATGTTACTTTTTGTAATACTTGTCCTCCACCACTCGCTTTGTTCAAGCCAGGATTATTCGTCTTGATGTTGCTATATTTTAAGTGATTTTGTAGGCGAGTCATGCCAATTTCTGGTAAAATCAAATAGTGCCCTTTCTTAGTCGCAGGAATAACGCCGCGATTATAAGCAGGATTTAATTTTTGTACATCAGCCAAAGCGACACCACTCAAACTCGCAATTTTACGGAAAGTAATGCTGCTGTATAGTTTAACTGTCGAAGTCATGCTCAAATTTTGCTCTGGCATTCTTGGACGTAAACCGTGAAAGTGGAAATTTTCTGCAATATAACTTGCCGCTACAAAACGAGGTAAATAGTGTTGTGTCTCACGCGGTAAGAATTTCTTTAATTTACTATATTTTCTACTACCAGATTGGCGGATTGCCTTGCGCACATTACCTGCACCACAATTATAAGCTGCGATTGCTAACTCCCAATCACCAAAATTATCGTGCATTCTTTTCAAGTGACGCACAGCCGCTTCTGTCGCTTTGTTTGGGTCTTTGCGTTCATCAGTATAAGTTCCGATAGTCAATCCCAATTCTCTTGCAGTTGCTGGCATAAATTGCCACAAACCTACTGCTCCTGCACCAGATGTCGCATGAGGATTGAGCTTACTCTCAATCATTGGAAGATATTTTAACTGCTGAGGTAAATTGTATTCACGCAAGTATTCTTCAAATATTGGGAAGTACAATTCTGAACTTCCAAGCATTTTCTCCGTGCCTTTATAACCATAAGTAGTATAGGCTTGGACATATTCTTTGGCGTGAGCGTCAAAGTTTAACTCAACAGGACTAATCATCATCTGCAAACGGTCTTTGACCAATGCATCATCTTTTGCGGTCCAGCGGGGTGTTGTATTTTCTAATCGGGCAAAATTATTAATTATAGAAGTTTCTATTGTAGCAAAAAGGGATGTCGTTGCACACAAAAGAAACATCAAATTCATGATTTGTTGTTTCATGGAAAAATTTTAGTTCAAAAAATTTCGGACATATCGCGCATCAGGTTCACTACAAAATCTTCGGGAAAAGATTTCATTGTTGTGTACCTCGGGAAAGATGCTAATGCTATATTCCGAGTTTCAGTACTTTGTAAACTGATTCTTTGAAAAATCCAATAACTATGTGATTCGAAAAAAAGAAAAAACTAAGTGATTACTTTGGTTTTAGCTTTTTATTTTTTCCCTATCACGCCTGTCCCGTACCTCGGTCGGGGGGATTTGTCAAAGAATATAAAACTTAAGTGTAAGTCAATCAGTGTAGAAATGTAAAATTTACTTCAATAGTTAAATTTGGTCTGATTGAAATGTGTGAGACTGAGATTGCTGTAATGTATTGACGTCTGTTGGAAAAATGTTTTTAATGTTCATGGTAAAATCTTTTATCAATCGAAAAAATCGATTGCGGTTTCTGGAAAATCTGGGAATATAAAATCAGTAAGTCAAACTTGATAGTGCAAAGATATTACATTTTCTACACATAACTCAAGCTAAGACAAAATAAAAAGCATGTTGTTCGCCTTTTAAGTTGTTTTTATTCTTTTTTAAGTAAATTTTAAGACTTAAAAAAGATATTTGTTTTGTTCGCCTCTTTATACGCGGAAAATCTTATTTGGTTTCAAGGGTCTGTCCTTTGCGAATGTCTTAAACGTTTGAGATAGACAAAACATTATGTAAAAGGTCTCTTTTGGTCATTTAATAGACAAATAAAAAATGTACTGTACCAAAAGAAAAGAGCCAATTCGCGAACGAATTGACTCTTTTTCTTTATAAAAAAGTTAAACCCTATTAACTTGATTGCATTTATTCAGTGGTTGCATCTGCTTTGACTTCTTCTTCACTTCCTTCGCCGATACCATATAATGCTTTGATTTTTGTTTCAATCTCTAAAGCAACTTCTGGGTTATCTGCTAAGAATGACTTCGCGCCTTCGCGACCTTGAGCAATTTTTGCTCCGCCGTAAGCATACCAAGAACCGCTTTTCTGGATAATGTCTTTTTCAACACCTAAATCCACGATTTCACCATTTTTAGAAACACCTTCACCGTACATGATGTCAAACATCGCTAAACGGAATGGTGGAGCTAATTTATTTTTAACGACTTTCACTTTTACGTGATTACCGACTACGTTTCCTTCTTTGTCTTTAATAGCAGAACCATTACGACGGATATCCAAACGAACAGATGCGTAGAATTTCAAGGCATTACCACCTGTTGTAGTCTCAGGGTTACCGAACATAACACCGATTTTCTCACGTAACTGGTTGATGAAGATACAACAACATCCTGTCTGACCAATTACACCTGTCATTTTACGACAAGCTTGGGACATCAAACGTGCTTGTAATCCCATTTTTGAGTCACCCATTTCACCTTCAATCTCAGAACGAGGAACTAATGCCGCCACCGAGTCAATGACGATGATGTCAATTGCACCTGAACGGATTAAGTTTTCTGCGATTTCTAGTGCTTGCTCCCCGTTATCTGGTTGAGAGATAAGCAAGTTATCTGTATCTACACCTAATGACTCTGCATAGGTGCGGTCAAAAGCGTGCTCTGCATCAACGAATGCTGCAATACCGCCATTCTTTTGACATTCCGCGATAGCGTGAATAGCCAAAGTTGTTTTACCAGAAGATTCTGGTCCGTAGATTTCTACGATACGACCTTTAGGAAAACCATTGATACCCAATGCGATATCTAAGCCAAGTGAGCCAGATGGAATATTAGGTACTTTACTAATTTTCTTGTCGCCGAGACGCATGATTGTACCTTTACCGTAAGTTTTATCCATACGGTCGATAGTGCTTTGAAGCGCTAATAATTTCTTTTCTTTATCTTTAGCAGATGATGCCATGTCGTTCCGAATTTAATAAAAGGCGAGGAAAACAAACCATGTATGTTGTGGTATAAAAAAGCGTTCCGACTCGTCCTGTTTGAGGAATTGTTTTAATTATGACACAAATTTAAACCAAAAGTTTTATTTATACAAATTTATAATAAAAAAAATTACAAAAATATTTTTTATAAGCTTTTTAATTACACTTTGCATTTTCATAAAAAACTGAATATCAACTACTTATGATTTTAAAGTAAAAAACAAACATAAAAATAAAAAACAAAAAGAATTTATTTGCTTAGTTTTTTGTTTTAGTTTAATTAAAAAAAGGAAAGGAAAAAGAAGAAAAGTATATATTTTTAAAACATTGTAAAAAAGTGAATACCATCAAAAAATGCGTTTACCCAATTAAGAGTAAACGCATTTTCTATAGAGCTAATTATTCTTCATTATCTAACATTTCCCAAGTATGGTCAGACATCAGCTTTGCTGTATATAAGAATTTATAAGGTCTCTTCTTTCCCCATTCATTTGGTCCAATCATCGACAATACATAAGTACCGTCTTTTTTCTCATACAAATGATAAGTATGCATCATCAACGGCTTGAAGTTCATTTCCGCTTGATAAATTTTTTCACTCATCTCTACGCGGTCATGGATTTTCTGTGCTTGCGCTGCCAATAATGCTACTTGTTCACGGATTTGGTCTAATTGAGAATCTGTCTGCTCGTACATCGCCGATACCGCCTGACCTTTTACACGTCCTCGGTCGATTGGTTTGATAGCCATGCCGCCACGCTCATACGCGTAAGGTAATAAATGTGCATCTACGGCAATTTTATCCTCATCAATTGGATTGAAGAATTCCTTTTTCTTCTCGTCATCACCTGCACGAACTGCTGTCTTTTTTATCGCTTCCTTTGCCATATTTTAGTTGTTGGTTGGTAGTTGTTGGTTGGTAGGGGAAACAACCTAATTGACAACAAATAGATTGAGACAGCCAATCTGTTTATTGCTTTCATTTCTTACAACAGGCTTTTTATAAAAAGGATTATAAAAACCTAAACTTTTTACTTCGCTTCCTGCTTGATGTATGCTCTCAAATCTTCCGCCATCTGGTTCGTCATCTTTTCAGCTGTATATAAAGGCATGTACGCTTTTTTACCTGGTAGTGGAGATGTTCCATAGCGCGTCACTTGATAAGTGGAATAACGTGTGTATTTTGGAAAGTGTTTTTCCAGATAATCATAAGAAATTTCAGACTCATCTAAGTTGAAGTAAGAATACCTTTGACCGTCATGGCAGTGTAGGCAGCTTGACTCGTAAATGAGTTTTCCATTTGCTGGATTTCCTTCTACCTCAGCATAGCCTTCTTTACGATTTTCGGGTGGCTTTACAAATGTTGCTGGCGCACCTGAAAGATATTTACTTTTTAAAAGACTGGCTGCTGCTGCTTTATCTCCGTCTTTGTTTACTGCCATTTCTACGCTTGTCATTTCTTCTTTTGACAAGTTTAAATCATCCGCTTTTAACTCAAGTGTCCATAAATATGCTAAAACACTTTCCATTTCCCAGTTTTCGAGTTTGCGACCTTGAGCGCATTCTGTTGCACAGAGTTGAACAGCTTTTCTTAAATCATTACGGGCAGGTTTAGTGAGGTCACCGTATTTTCGTTCGTAGTCACCATTGTAAAATGAAGAGCGATTGACAGCACCGTAT
Source organism: uncultured Saprospiraceae bacterium (assembly GCA_964595615.1). Classification (GTDB taxonomy): domain Bacteria; phylum Bacteroidota; class Bacteroidia; order Chitinophagales; family Saprospiraceae; genus JAHDCG01. Next base: position 1,166 of record CAZQTE010000209.1, on the reverse strand, counting down.
AAAGAACTTCCTTGCAACATTGGCAAACCTTTTTCGATAGAATATTCTAAGCGTGCTTGGGCGTCAACGACTCCGAGATTAGGTTCGTCGCGTTCGATATTGTGGCATGATGTACAGACAAAATGAGCACTTTGTTTGCTTGTTGTTCCTCCCTCTGGTTTACTCGAAAAGCCTTCTAATACCAAACGTCTTCCATTTTCTACACTAACGCCTTTTAGGTTCATCATGGGTTGATGTGGCATTGGTTTTTCGCCCAACTTAGTTAGCATTTCGGCGACGGAACTGTCTTTGTTTACTGCGAAATAATCGCTTTTACTGAGGCTGGTTAAGGCTAAGCTTAGAGTGATTATTACTGCTATGGTTAGGATTGACTTTTTCATTTTTTCTTTTTTGTATGACTCGATAGGAACGCGGATGAACACGGAAAAACACGAATTCGGACGGATTTTTCCGTTCTAACTTGTAGCATTTAATTAATGCACATCTATTCCGTCAAAATAAATCTCACTTATTGCTGTATCATTATATTTATCTCCTTGGTAGATTTCATTGATTTCAAATCTCAATACTAAATCACTTCCGTCTTCATTATGTCCAAATGTGCCTAATTCAAATCGTTGGTCAGACTTTGTATCTGTTAAGTTTAGAATGCCGTAAAATTCTCCATTCAGATAAAACTTTAACGATTGCACTCGATTATTATTTTTCCATGCAATATCGCTTTTCATGTAGCCATTTGCAATAATAATGGCAGTAATTCTCGGACTTTTAGGCTCAAAATGATATTCTATGTATTCTCCAATCCCTGCATCTTCCTTTCCTTCGACCCAAGCTGTTTTGTAAGATAAATCGTTTGCAGATTTTGCATCGTAAGTATTTTTACCTTGAGGCTTTAAATTTGAAGAGGCATTTACTTTATAATTTCCGCCGCCACAATACCAACTGCATCCGTCATCTATTACGTCCCAGACACTACTTACTACTTCTCCATACTTTTCAAGTAAGTCCTCTAATTCCGTATTTTCTGCTTCCGTTAATTCTTCTTTTTCGAGAAGTAAACTTTGTCTGTCTATTTCTCTTTTCGTTTTTTCCCTTAAATCAGGATAGACGTAACTGACAGGTTGAAAGTTTTGTACTTTTTCCTGTGCAGAGAGATTTATTGTGAG
>CAZQTE010000208.1:0-9937 GCA_964595615.1 uncultured Saprospiraceae bacterium | reverse complement strand
AAATTTCAAGACAATATTCTCCCCTTCAGGGGTCGGGGGCTTATAAAACGAATTCTCCCGTTCTCTAATATCCCAACAACTAATTAAACTGTTGCTCAAAAAGCCCCTTCTCCCCTATCTCCTCTGGCGATTTCAAAAAGTTCAACTTATAGTATTTCCCAGCCGCCCATTGGTCTACCATATCATCAAAATAAGGACTCGCAGGATTACCAGATTGTCCGCCAGGATAAACACCCCAAGCGTTTATTTCATCGCCTAACTCGATAACCATGCGCCACGAAGGACCATTCCCTGGACGGTTGGCATTGAGGGCATTTGATGTTCCTCCAATGGGTAAATTAGTTCTGTAAAATGATTTTAATCTACCTAAATGAGGAATAAAAAATTCTTGATTTTCTGTATAATTCATACCTTCTTCCGACAATTTTTCCGAAATCTCAGCGGCAGTATTCTTAAAAGTGTGTAAGGATAAATCATTAATATTTTCTAAGTCAACCGTCCCTTTTATATCCCAATAGCTCAAATCTGGATGACTTTCCATGAGTTCAATCGTACGCCATTCCTCAGGTTGTAAATAAGCGACATCAGCATCAGACCATTCATCCCAAGCCGTTTTGTAGAAATTTGACCACCAAGCATCAAAAATAATCGGCGCAATTTCATCTGCATCATAGCGATAGTTCCACTTTTTCAAAACAGATAACAAACCTTGCTCGGTCGTATTCAATTCTCTTTCATCTAAAGTAGCCATTAATAAAGGTAATGCCTCTTCCGCTTTCAAACTATAATTATCCGCTTGCAAAGCCATCATATCCTCCACAGTAAATTTCGCTTTTTCAGCTAATTTCCTATTCAAATATCTTCCTCTGTAATCGGCAAAACCTGCGTGGTAATTATATGGATAAGAAGGGTCAGTTGAATGTTGATTGGCAGACGAAACAAAACCACGTTCAGGGTTTTTCACCTGCGGTATTTGTTCACGTGGGATAAATCCTTGCCACTCATTTTCAGAGGTATTTCCAGCCAAAACAAAACGTCCTTGACCTTTCTTTTTTATCGGAAAACGTCCATTGACTGTGATTGCAATATCTCCTTCTTTTGAGGCAAAAACAAAGTTTTGAGCAGGGCTAATATAGGGTTTCAAAGCATTCACATAATCTGTGTGATTTTTTGCTTTAGCTAAGTCTAAAAAGGTCTGAAATTCGAAAACATCAGGCTTGTCATGTGCTATCCAACGCATCGCCAAATCTGCATTTGGATGCTCTGGGTCAGAGTAAGTTATCGGTCCAAAATGCGTATAAACTACGGTGTCACGTATCGGTTCAGCTTGTCCTTTGACATAAATCAATTCCTCGCGCATAGTCGGCACAGCTATCTCATTATCAAAGCGGTACGCATTCTTTTTTTCATCCGTCCACTCCATTTTGTACCAATCTACTAAGTCATGTCCGACATTAGTTTCGCCCCAAGCGATATGCTCATTAAAGCCAATGACAATGCCTGGTATTCCCGGTACTGTTACACCATAAGCATTGAATTCTGGTGTATGGATTTGTAACTCAAACCAAATGGCAGGAAGTGTTAAATTTAGGTGCGGGTCATTGCATAAAATAGGGTTTCCAGTGGCAGATTTTTCAGCAGAAATTGCCCAATTGTTACTCCCAATATTTTCGGGAGGTAAAGCAAATGGGTCATGTGGAATATAACCAACTGCATTCTCAAATTTGCCATTATCAACAGTTACAATACTGTCTGCAAAATCCCATTTTGTACCTTTTGGGATAATCGGTGATTGCTTAGGATTCCAGTCTGGGAAAAAGAAATCAAAACGGTCTTTTCCTAAAATTTCAAGAGTATTTGTAGCAGGAATATCGAAATTGCGAGAACACAAACTCAGCGCCATACTTTTCACTACCAAAGCAGAATGTTCAACCGTCCAATTAGGTATTTTTTGGTCAAATAATTTGTACTCAAAAGCTTTACTTTTATCAGTAATACTATTCGCAAAAGCATTGACTCCAGCCGTATATTTTTCTAAAATGCTGTAGTTCTTATCCTCTTTCCAACCTTCAACAGCATTCTCAGCCGCCCATTTCACACCTTGTCCACGACGCAAAGAGTCAATCGCTAAAGTCCGGGTTCCAAACACTTCAGAAAGCGTCCCCGCAGCTGCACGAGCAGTAATATCCATTTGCCACAAACGATGTTTCGCAGTTACATAACCTTGAACAAAAAGCGCATCGGACAAATTTTCCGCAAAAATATGTGGCACCATGCGTTCATCCCACACAACTCTCACCTTATCTGTTAATTCTGGAAAATCTAAGGTCTCATTTTGTAAAGTATTCGCAGGTTCTGCATTTGCCCAAAAACCTGAAACTGGATTTAAAAATGCTCCCAAAGGTGGTAATCCTGTATTTTTGAAGGAGAAACTTTGATTGGCAGCCCAAGTTAGACCAAGAGTAAAGAAGAGTGTAAAAATAAACTTTATGAAGCGCATTCAGTTTAGTTGTTAGTTGGTTGTTGTTAGTTGGTAGGCAGTTTTCGCTTGTTCCCACTAATATTTTAAGTAAAAAACGAAAGTAAACAATCTTATGAGATATATTCAAATAATTTTCTCAATTTCCATATTATTTGCGGCTTGTACGAGTCCTGAACCGCAAAAGGAATTCACAGGTGACCGTCAATTTAGGACAACAGACCCAAGCAGATTATACTTTAATAACATTAGAAGTACTAGTTATTATCGCTCAAAATACAAACCAGCAAATGCTGACTTATATCGCAATCGAAAACTTTCATTTAACAACAAACGTCCGATTATTCATCCCGTCATTGTCAACAATTGGATGAGTGATGAGGCTTATATTTTTATCGAAAAGAATGAATATTTGGAAGGTTGGTCTGATACTCTGACTGTTCGGTGGTCACAAAATGATAGCATCGGTGGCGAATATTTATTACCAATTCCATCGCGACCAGAAATGTATGCTTTTGCAGGAAAATTGTATGCTGCGATGAAGGAAGGGAAAGATTTAGAGACAAAAAATGCGAAAGGGGAATTTGTGCCTTTATTAAAAAATCAAGAAGATAGGACTGCTTTTCAAGTAACTATGCGTGATTATTATAGACTTACAGAACTTTTTTAACTGTGAAGTATGAAATATGAATAACTTCAAGAGACGCATTCATATTTCATACTTCATATTTATCCAAGCGGTACATTCTCCACTATCTCCAAGCCGAATCCCTCCACTCCTACTCTCATTCTTGGATTATTAGTAATCAAACGGATTTTTTTGATACCTAAATCGTGTAAGATTTGTGCGCCTATACCAAAATCACGCTGTACGTTTTCTTTTTCGATGAATTTCTCAGAAACATAAGTTCCTTCGCGCTGCGCAATGATAGTTTTTAATTGCGTGAGTAAATCATTTGTCTTTTCGCCATGGCGCATGTACAAAATCATACCTTTTCCTTCCGCAGCAATCTTTTTCATTGCTTTTTTTACCTTCTCCCCTTGTTCTCCGACAATGTGTCCGAGAATATCACCTGTCTCTGTCGAAGAGTGAGCGCGAACTAAAATTGGTTCTTCTTCGGCAGCATCCCAATTACCCTTGACAATAGCTAAGTGCGTATCACCAGTTGTAATTTGCTCATAAGCAATGACTTCAAACTCCCCAAATTCTGTTTCGATTGGCAGAGTCAAAACACGTTTTACCAAACTTTCAGTACGCATTCTATAAGCGACCAAATCTTGGATGGATATGATTTTTAAACCATGTTGACGACCAATATCTACCAATTGTGGTAAACGAGCCATTGTCCCATCTGCATTCAATATCTCCACTAAAACACCAACTGGCGCGAAACCTGCCATCTTAGCTAAATCAATCGATGCCTCTGTGTGACCTGTGCGACGCAAAACGCCACCTTCCTTGGCACGCAAAGGAAATACGTGTCCAGGGCGCGCAAAATTAGCTGCTTTCATCTTCGGGTCAACCAATGCCCTAATACATGTAGAACGGTCATAAGAAGAAATTCCTGTCGTACATCCTTGACCAATCAAATCAATCGACACCGTAAATGCCGTCTCGTGCATCGCCGTATTGGTCGGCACCATCATATTGAGCTCTAATCTATCTGCTAAAGACTCACTCAAAGGCGTACAAATCAATCCACGCCCATGTGTCGCCATAAAAGTGATGATATCGGGCGTAACAGCCTCGGCTGCACAAACGAAATCTCCTTCATTTTCACGGTCTTCATCATCCACTACAATGATTACTTTTCCAGCGCGAATATCCGCGATGGCTTCTTCAATTGTATTGAGTTTGATTGCTTCTTCTGTCATTTATTGCTAACGGTTGACGGTTGACTGTTGGCGGTTGACGGTGCTTAGTGCGACTTTCAAGCGTTTTTTGTCTTCCGGTTTTGTATTATTTTTGTGTCTAAATATTAACACATAAGATGAAGAGTTGTTTTGCGAATTTTTGCAATGAAATATAGAGCAAATAGTATTGTTGTGTTGCAGCTTTAAAGTCAGGCTTTTCAATAAGCCTACCCGTCAACTGTCAACAGACAACCGTCAACTAAAATCACATATTATTCACCACCATCTCAGCTAAGTCATAAACCATAACATCCTCTTCTTTCCCTTGCGCTTTCATTCCATCCGAAAGCATCGTAATACAGAAAGGACAATTGGCTACAACAACTTTTGCGCCTGTACCCACTGCTTCTTCTGCACGTTCAACATTGATACTTTTATCGCCTGGTTCATCCTCTTTAAACATCTGCGCACCACCTGCACCACAACATAAACCTTTGCTACCTGCGCGTTGCATTTCCGTCAAATCAGCATCTAAACCCGCCAAAACAGAACGTGGCGCGTCATAAATTCCATTTGCACGACCAATGTAACAAGAGTCATGATAAGTAATTTTCTTACCTGCAAACTCACCTCCGCCTTTCAATTTAATGCGTCCTTCATTAATCAAACCTTGCAAAAATTCGGTGTGGTGAACGACCTCATAATTACCACCCAATTCAGGATATTCATTTTTAATAATGTTGAAGCAATGGGGACACGTTGTCACGATTTTCTTTACATTATACATATTCAAGACCTCAATATTTTGCAATGCTGACATCTGAAAAACGAACTCATTTCCTGCGCGACGCGCGGGGTCTCCCGTACACGCTTCTTCCTTCCCCAAAATAGCAAACTTTACGTCCGCTTCATTCAATATTTTTGTAAATGCAACAGTTACTTTTTGCGCTCTTGCATCATAGCTACCTGCACAACCTACCCAAAACAAAACTTCTGGTGTTTTGCCTTCTGCGGCATATTCAGACATTAACGGAATGCTTAATTTCTTCATTTTCTTAGATATTAGATTTCTTTTTAGATCTTAGATATTGGATGTTAGATGTTAGGCTTTTCGCAATTATTCTTAGAAAGTCTAACGTCTAATATCTAACATCTTTAGTCCTCTTTTGCTAACAATTCATCTCTCCACTTATCGCGGTCATCAGAGATTGCCCAAACACTACCGCTATTTTCCACGCTAGTAAACATTGGTGTCCAGTCACTTGGCCCTGCACTTTCTGTGAGGATTTCATAACGTCGTAGGCGTAAAATTGGGTCTAATGGATTGATAAGAATAGGACAAGCTTCGACACAGGCATTACAAGTAGTACAAGCGTGAATTTCCTCACGTGTGATGTAATCAAATAGGTTTTTGCCGTCGTTGAAGTTGATAGCACTCAAATCTTCACCAGACTCGCGTTTGTCTTCTGCGATATATTGTTTGTCGCCGCTGTCGAGTTTTTCTCCGATTTCAGTGGCACGGTCACGGATGTCCATGAGGACTTTACGCGGTGATAATTTCTTTCCTGTTTGATTGGCTGGACAGACAGATGTACAACGTCCACATTCTGTACATGAATAAGCATCCATGATATTTTTCCAACTCAATTGTTGGACATCACTTGCCCCAAATACAGGTAATTCTTCATCCATTGCACTTTCGTCAAAAGCAGCATTTGGGTCCATCATACTACGCACTTCTTTCTCTACTTCTGGCATATTCACCATTTTACCTGCTGCTGTTTGGCGGGCATAGTAAACATTTGGAAAGGCTAAGAAGATATGTAAGTGCTTAGAAATTGGCAAGTAATTGATGAATGCAAACACAGTCAAAATGTGCAACCACCAACCAAAACGTTCAATACCTATTAGTGTACTTTCAGATAATCCACCAAAAAGTGCAGGTCCAAGCCATGAAGTCACAGCAAAATTTCCTGTGTCTGTGTAATGCTCTGCGCCCATGCTTTGCAATACTTGGTCAGCGCCATTCATGCAGGTGATACCGATTAATAAAACCAACTCTAAATAAAGGATTATGTTACCGTCCAATTTTGGCCAACCTTCCATTTCTGGTTTGTGGAAGCGTGGTACTTTTAATAGATTTCTTCTGGCTAAAAATACTAATGTTCCGACAAAAGCCAAGACAGATAAAACCTCTATCGTACTGATAATCACAGTATAAAAGCCACCTAAAGATTCTGCGAAAAATCGGTGTTGTCCGAAAAATCCGTCGATAAATATCTCTATCAATTCTATTTGTGTAAAAAGAAAAGCAACATAAATAAACAGGTGAAAAATGGCAGGTATGAAGCGTTTGAACATCTTCTTTTGTCCCAATGCGATGAGTATCGTATTGCGGATTGCAAGTCCTTTGTCTACAACAGTTTCTTCATCTTTTCCTAAGAGAATGTTGCGGCGAATTTTGAGATATTTCGGTGCAGCAATCGCGAAAGTGGCGATTGTCAAAACAGCGAATGCTATTATTTGAATCATAATAATTGGTTGTCAGTTGTCGGTTGTCAGTTGACAGACTCGCGTCTTCGTATATCTGTCTTTCTAAAGCCTCCAGCGAATTTTCGCTAAAGTACGGACTGTTTTCGTTTTGTGCTACAATTTCGTGCGCAAAATAGAAATATTTTAGAGAATATGTAGGAAGAAATGACGTGTGTAGTGTTTTTTGATGTTTAGAAGTTTGATAATCAATATTTTAGGATAGAATGCTGGGCTTAATGAGAATGAATGTAAATAGTGTGTGGTTTGGATTTATTTTTTGTTTTAATATTTTAATTTTAAAACTTTTTGTGTCTCACGTGGAACATTTTTTATAACTGTAAAGAATTGGCTAAATATATGCAGACTTAAACTAAAGACTTAATTGCATCTAATTTTTCAACACATATTCTATTCAATATGAGCTATCAGGATATATATATAAATTCTTTACATGATAATATTTCTCACAGTTTACTTTCAAATCTGATTGAGAATAAGATATTGACAATAGAAAATGTATTAAATTTATCAGTCGAAAAAATTAGAAAATTAAAAAATATTGATGATGAAACGGTAAAAGAAATCATAAATTTTCAAAACTGGATTAAATTAAAATATGAATACAGTCCTGAGGATATTATTCCTGAAACTAAAATGGAAGTCCTCTTAAAAATTGACCCAAAATCAGAACTTGCTAAAGTTGAAGTTGAATATATCTCATCTTTGATTAAACCAATTTTGTTAAAAAAATTGCTAAAAAATAATATTAACACAATCGGTTCTATTTGTACGCTTACCAAAAGAGAGTTTGCAAATTTTAGAAGTGTAGGGCAAACTTCGCTTCAATTATTGGAGGAACTAATAGAAAGGCTTAAAAGTAATCCTTCCATTTTCATAAATGAATATTTGAAAAACACGACAATTAAAGTTGTTCCTAAAATTTTCATTGCAAGCAATAACATTTTCGATAATTTCAGAGCGTTTATTGACAGTTACACTTTAGAAAATCGAGAAGAGTCCTCAGTCAAACACCAAAGATATTTTGATTTATTCATAAAGTTCTATGGATTAAATGGTTGTCAAAAGTTAGATAAAGTTCAAACTTCCACTTTATTCAAATTAACAAATACAAGAGTAGAACAAATACTTAGTGAAATTGAAAAAGACATATCTGCTATTCTTTCAGGTAACATTTCGCGCTTCACGAGAATGAAAATAAACAAAGATTTAAGAGAGGAAGTAAATAAATTAACTCTCGAAATAAGAGAAAAGCAGGTTGTATCTCAATCAAAATTTCATAGCATATTTTTTCAGGGAACTCCAAAAAAACTCATTAATAGTTATCAAGGATATCTTACTGTTTTTCAGAGGATTAATGAGTTTACTCTTAGTAGAAAATATAATAGTCATCTAACTCTGGGGCAATACATTTTCTTAGATAAAGACATCGACAAGACCTCTTTTATCACTATAGCAATAAGCATTTTTAAAAATTTGAGAGGAAAAGTCCTTCCAATAAAAAAAGTCGATTTATATGAAATTATAAGGAGAAAAATTCAAAATTTAGATAGGAATACTTTTGAGGCAAGTCTAAAATATTTAGATAACATTGAATACCTAAATGTAGGAAAAGAAGAAATTCTACAAATAGAATTTAGCCATTTAACATCCGTAGGCGATATGGCAGAAAGAGTCTTATTTGAGAGAGGAAAGAGTACAGCGATAAATTCTTTAGTTGATGAGGTGACCAACGAATTAAACAAAAGAGGCATAAGTAAAAGTGTTACTGTTGACGCCGTAAGACATAGATTTAAGAATAAAGCCCATATAGAATATAGAGGGAATACAGGAATCTACTCTTTAAAAAAATGGGGAGAAAATAACGAGACTTATAAAGATTTAGTAATTAGAGCGATTAGAGAGTCTGGCAAACCTTTGTTCCCAAGGGAAATCACCAAATTAGTCAAAGAAATAAGACCAGAAGCCAGGACAGAAACGGTACGTGTGGTCACAAATCAAGAATTTTTGGCTTTAAAGAACGGAAAGTACATTTTACACGAGTGGCGGGATAAATTTCAAGGTCTAATTAAAATAAAAGAAAAAGTCGAGAGAAATAAGGCCTCAAAAACCAGATTACAACAAGTTATAGAGGTTTTCGAAAGTATTGAGTCGAAACGAATTTTGAGAAAAGAACTTGATACAATACTCTTAGCAAAATATGATATGCCCTTTTCGTCTATTCGGTTAACAATCAGTAAAAAAGAGTTTTTTGCAAAAGATAAGACTTCAAAAGGTACTTATATAACATACAAAGCTGGAACGGACTATAGTGGAACTGGAACTTTTAGAAGGCAGATTGGTAATGAGATAAAAGTATTTTTTGACAATGCCCCAACTAAAAAGGTTAAACTAAGAAACTTAGTCAATACTATTGTCCTCAAATTAGATGTGCCAATAGACCAGGTCTATAGATATATCAACAGAAATAAAATTCAGTATCATAAGTCTATTATTGAAAAAGTGAAGTACATTGAGCTAGTTTAATTTCATAATTTTTTACAACTCATGAAAATCACCCTAAAAAAAGCAGACATAACAAAAATCTCCACTGACGCCATAGTCAACGCAGCCAACTCTTCCCTACTAGGCGGCGGAGGCGTAGATGGTGCCATCCACCGCGCAGGAGGAAAAGCAATTTTAGACGAATGCAGAGCAATAAGAAATCGACAAGGAAAATGCGCAACAGGAGAAGCTGTCATTACAACCGCAGGGAATTTACCTGCTAAAAAAGTCATTCACACTGTCGGTCCTGTCTGGAATGGTGGGACAATTGGAGAACCTGAAAAACTACGTAATTGTTACTTGAACTCTCTAAAGTTAGCAGAGGAACACGGTTTGAAAACGATTGCATTTCCGAATATTAGTACGGGGATTTATGGCTATCCGAAAGAGGAAGCGGCAGCAGTAGCGGTGCAGGCAGTGCGAAATTTTGAGTCTGATGTAATTGAGGAGGTAATTTTTGTATGCTTTGATGAGGAGAATTATTCAATTTACAGGGAGAAATTAGCGCAA
>CAZQTE010000207.1:0-10050 GCA_964595615.1 uncultured Saprospiraceae bacterium | reverse complement strand
CTCTACACCTCAAGGAGAATTTTGTTTGTAAAACTCTCGATTTGTATATCTTTATGAATATTTTTTCACAAACCTATTAACCATGCAACTCAAAAAAATTGCGTTTTTATTTATCCTTTTTTGTATTCCTTTTTTAAGCTTTTCGCAAAAATTCGTAGCCGATTTTTCCTGCGTCAACATTCCAGATACTCTAATAAAAAATGCAAAAGAAGTCATTCGTATTAGTTCACAAGATATAGTTGTCAAAGACGAGTCTGAAGCATATTCTAAATATCGCCAAGTCATTACTATACTTAATGATAAAAGTAGAGGAAACGAGTTCCAAATTGGATATACTCCAGATATGCCTGTAAAAAATATCTCAGCGACCATCTATGATGCAAATGGGCGTATGTTAAGAAAGATGTCTAAAACAGAAATACAAGATTATAGTGCAGTCAGTAGTTTTTCTATTTACGAAGACGACCGCGTCAAATATTTTGAACTTAATCATTCTGAATATCCATATACTATTGAGGTGAAATGGGAACAAAAAATAAAAGGAATTGCTTTTGCAGCATTTGAAGATTGGTACATTCAAAATAGTTATCATCAGTCAGTTCAATTCTCAGAATATAAATTAACGACACCTAAAGACTTTGGATTTAGTTATCGCGCGTTTAAGACAGATGCTAAACCCCAAATTATAAGCTTAGAAGATAAAAATGTTTATCATTGGATAACAGAAAATATTCCTGCAATACAATCTGAATCCTTTGGAGTAAATACTCTAAATCTTATTCCACGAGTACTTGTCAGCCTCGATAGTTTTGCTGTTGGGAAATACAAAGGAAGTATGAAGAGTTGGAAAGATTATGGTGCATTTGAGTATAGTCTATGGAAAGGGCGGGATAAACTTTCAGAAGAAACACAAGCAGAAATTAGAAAAAGGACAGCAAATGCAAATTCTAATCAAGAAAAAATTGATACTCTATATCGTTGGATGCAGGAAGATATGCGTTATGTAAGTGTTCAGTTAGGCATTGGTGGCTGGCAACCTTTTGAGGCTTCTTATGTCGAAAGAAATAAATACGGCGACTGTAAAGCACTAACAAATTATATGATGTCTATGCTCAAAGTCATAGATATTGAGTCTCACCCAGCATCTGTTTATGCAGGAAATGTAAGTCCTAAACATGAAGAAGATTTTGCTTCGCCTCGCTTCAATCATATAATTTTGTACATACCTTCTGAAGATTACTGGTTGGAGTGTACAAGTAATTATAATCCTCCAAATTATTTAGGAGACTTTACGGAAAATAGAACGGTTTTAATTTCAAGTAAAGAAGGTGGAAAATTAATAAAAACCCCAAAAAGTGATGCTTTATCTAATCTGGCAGAGCGAAAAATAGAAGTGAAAATTGCTCCTGATGGCTCCGCCGTTTTGGAAACCAAAAGTAAACTGCATCGTCATCAAGAGTCTCCTTGGCGTCAACTATTTTTTGAAAATTCGGAAGAAGAACAAAAGAAATACTTTCGACGAAGTCATAAGCTCCCAACTTTCCAATTCGAAGACTTCACCATCACACCAAATCGCAACGAGCCATTCACTCAATTAAATTTTCAAGTAAAAATAAATCGTTACGGCTCGAAAGCTGGCAAACGATTTTTTGTACCCATAAATGTAGTCAGTCCGCGCACTTACGTTCCAGCTAAACTGACAGAAGAACGTAAAAATGAGGTTGTAATTAAAAATGGATATACAGATAAAGACGAGATAATAATTTCATTGCCCGCAGGCTATAAAGCGGAAAGTATCCCTACCGAAAAAAAAGAAATCGCAACTGATTTTGGTAGCTATTCATTAGAATTTCAACAGTTAGGAAATAAAATTATTTGCCTACGTAATTTTACTATAAAAGACCTTACTTTGCCCGCTGAAAGCTACGATACCGTCCGCAAATTTTACAAAGATGTTGTCAAAGCAGATAAAACACAACTCGTACTCGTCAAAAGCGAAATAGAAGTCATAAAGCCCTAATAAAGTCCTTTTAAGCACTATTTTCAAGAAACGTTCGCCGTCAACCGTCAAGAAACGTTCGCCGTCAACCGTCAACCGTAAAAAAATGATTAACCTAATTTCAGATACAGTCACGAAGCCAACGCCAGGCATGCTCAAAGCTATGATGAATGCAGAAGTGGGCGATGATGTCTTTCAAGAAGACCCAACTTGTAATGCTTTAGAAGCTATGGCTGCTAAAATGTTTGGGAAGGAAGCTGCGCTTTTTTGTCCGTCAGGTACTATGACTAATCAGATTGCGATAAAGGTGCATACCAAGCCTTTAGATGAGGTTATTTGCGACCATTATTCGCATATTTATCAATACGAAACAGGCGGTTATGCCTTTAATTCAGGCGTGGCGATTAACTTGATACAAGGACAACATGGAAAGGTCACTGTTGAACAAGTTGAGGCGGCGATTAAACCTGTTTATGATTGGTTGCCGATTAGTAAATTGGTGGTTTTAGAAAACTCTTGTAACAAAGGAGGTGGTTCTTACTATACTTTAGATGAGATAAAACCTATCACAAGATTGTGTCAAGAAAAAGGATTAAAACTACACTTAGACGGGGCAAGACTCTTTAATGTTTTAGCAGAAACGGGAGAAAGTACACAAGATATCGGAGCACATTTTGATAGTATTTCAATTTGTATTTCGAAGGGATTGGGTGCGCCTGTTGGTTCGGTGTTGATTGGAGATGCAGACATGATACGCGAGGCACGCCGATTTCGAAAAGTTATGGGAGGCGGAATGCGTCAGGCGGGTTTCTTAGCAGCAGCTTGTATTTATGCTTTGAAAAATCAAAGGGATAGACTTAAAGATGATAATGAGCGTGCACGAAAGATTGGAGCTGTTTTAGAAACGATGCCTTATGTAGCAGATGTGCGCCCTGTGAAAACGAACATTTTAATTTTTGATGTTAAAAAGCCTTGGACAGCGGATAGTTTCTTAGCAAAATTGGCGGAACATGATATTAAAGCGGTAGCTTTTGGTCCGCAGACGGTGCGTTTTGTGACGCATTTGGATTTTACGGAGGAGATGATGGAACGGGTTTTAAAGGTGATAAAAAGCTTGTAAAATTTACTACCCAACCTTTTTTGTTTTTGATACGGTCTTACCAGACAAATCTTCAATTTCAAAAAAAATCACAATGAAAAAAATACCGTTTCTATCTATCCTCAGCCTAATCATTTTAAGCACCTTTACAAATTGCACCACAGTTGAAGAAAACATCTGGTTTACAAAAGACGCCACTTACTGCGCAGAAGCATGGCAAGATGCTCTCTGGATAACACCAACTCATGAAGAAAATGCTAAGACGTGGTTAGAAATGCAAGGAGTAACCGTTTTAATATCTGAATATGACCCAGCAGGAACAACGCCTGAAGCTTGCAATGCTTGCTCTTGTTTGTCTGGTGGTGTTTATCGCGTGCAAGTGGATGCGGAGTTTACTGATATTATGGTGAGTGAGGGATTTTTAATGGAATAAATTTAATGACTTTGCAAGTTGAAATTATCGACTTGCAAAGTCATTATCATATTTACTGATTAACCAAATCAGGATTCCCCATCAAACCCGCCTGATAATTACGCATACACAATTCGATTTGCTCCTTATTATTCATCACAAATGGACCATAAGAAAAAACCTCTTCATCCAAAGGTTGTCCTCCTAAGACTAAAAATTCTGCTTCACATTCTGCGTATAAATTAATCAGACTCTCTCCACGTTGATACAAAACAACTTGGTTTGCTTCTAATTTTCGTCCTCCTTCTAATTCCAAACTTCCTTTTATCAGATAAATAAAAGCATTGTCTGTCGGCAAGGTTGGAATGTCTAAACGGGCATCATCTCGCATTTTTACATGATAATAAAATGCAGGTGATTGTAGCTTAATTTTTGATTTTGCCTCAAATAATTCTCCCAAGACCACACGAATTGAATAATCCTCATGTTCTATAGTATCCATGTCTTTGATGTCAAAAACATTGGTACTTGGGTCGTCAAACTTGTGCTTCGCAGGTGTATTTAACCATATTTGAAAACCGTGAATAATACCACCATGTTTAGAAATATTCTTACCTGATTCTTCCATGTGAATCGCCCCTTTTCCTGAACTAAACATCATAAAATCACCTTTTTCTATCTCAAAATCATAATTCAAACTGTCCTTATGATGCCCCGCCCCTTCTAAAAAATAAGTAGTCGGCGTTACACCTGCATGTGGGTGTGCACCGACACGCAATGCATCTGTACCTGCATCAATTTTAACTGGACCAAATTCATCAAACAATACGAAAGGAGAAACATAGTCCAACTGACTACCCGCAAAAGCACGCAAGACAGGAAGCGTTCCTACATTCACTTTACTCGCACTCAAAATACGGTAGATTTTACGCTTAGCATCCGCATGATACATACCAGAATTTGCTGCCAAAATGGGTGTACTCGCTGCGGTTAATCCTACGATTGCTGAACCTTTGATGAATTCTCTTCTTTTCATTGAATTTTGATTTAGATTTGACAAGGCTAGTTTAACACGAATATAATCGATTTAGTTCGAAATCTGGTAGTGGGTGAAAGCGACTGATGCATTGCTTTTACTCACGAGGTGACTTTGAGTCACCACGTGAGTATCCACCAATTTCACCCACTACCCAAAATCTAATGTCGTGAAGACATGAGGAATGTCTGTTTTAATAAATAGTGTCATGTACTTATATTAGACTTTGGACGAAAGATTTTAGATGTTAGATTTCCTAATAACAAAATTAGCACAATGCGTATTTTATTGATTATCAATATCTAAAAAATCGAAAAATTGATTTTTCACTTGAAGAGTCTAACATCTAAAGTCTAATATCTTTTGTCCAAAGTCCAATACTTATAGGCATAAAAAAACGGCAATACTCAGAGCATTGCCGTTTTTTCAAAAGAATTTTAACCATACTAGCCTTCTACAAACAAAGCAGAAATCGAACGGTGCTCATGCGTGTTACGTATCGCACGTGCAAACAATTTAGAAGTGGATAAAACTCTAATTTTCTTTGACTCTTTGATACCTGGAATAGTATCGCAAACTATCAATTCTGTCAATTTTGAGTTTTTGATATTTTCACGTGCCTTACCAGATAAAACAGGATGCGTACACATTGCTCTAACACTTTTTGCGCCTTTTTCCATTAGTGCAGCTGCTGCTTTACAGAGAGTTCCTGCCGTATCAACTAAATCATCAACCAAAATGACATCAGCACCTTTTACCTCTCCAATAACCGTCATTCCTGCGACTTCATTGGCTTTTTTACGATATTTATCACAAATAACCAACTCACGCCCAAAATGCTTTGCGTAAGTACGCGCACGTTTTACACCACCAACATCAGGACTCGCGAAAATGACATTTGACAAGTCTTCATTTTGTAAAAATGGAATATAAACCGCTTCACTTTTTAAGTGATCAACAGGGATATCAAAGAAACCCTGTATTTGGTCAGCGTGCAAATCCATCGTCATGATGCGATTACAACCTGCTGCTTGTAATAATTCTGCAATTAACTTGGCAGAGATTGGCACACGAGGCTTGTCCTTTCTATCTTGACGCGCATATCCAAAATAAGGAATAACGGCTGTGATGTAATCCGCAGAAGCTCTCTTTGCCGCATCAATCAGCAGCAAAAGTTCCATTAAATTATCGGAAGGCGCATTTGTAGATTGGATAAAAAAGACATAAGAACCGCGTACGGATTGGTTAATAACGGGCTGCATTTCGCCGTCACTAAATTTTTTAACGGTAACATCTCCTAAATCGTCCCCATAGTAATCCGCAATACGCTCAGCTATGCGACGAGAACTTGTACCTGAAAAAAGTTTGACATTCGACATCAGAATTAGTGTTTGTGCAGTGAAAAATCTATATTTTTCTATCTGTTAGCAAAGGTAAATAAATCATTAAGGGAAACGAGTAGAATCTGTTTTTTAATTAAAAATCAATTAAAAGTTATTTCTTCAAAAAATTAAATTAAAAATAATTCTATCTGTTAAAACAATGCTATAAGTCACCGTTTAGTCCGCCGATTGTCCTTAAAACCGTAGTTTTACTGAACTATTTAAAGAGTACCGACTTTCCAAAGTAGGGACTTTTGTTCCATTTAGGGAGCACCCCAAATTTGCAAAATGAAATACAATGTTTATGAAATATATTCCTTTTACTTTCCTTTCCTTGTTTTTTTTCACAAGTTGTGGAAAGCCAAATATGGATAAAACTACAGAGAACTCTGCTAAAATAACTTTAGTAAGTCAAGAAATAAATCTATTTAATGACTACTGGTATAGTGGCAAAGCTGAATTAACAGGCTATAAATTAGAGCAAAATCGTTATGGCGAAATTCGTAATGGACATGCCGTTATGGTTTTTGTGACAGAGCCATTCTCTGCGAAAAAACAGGTCAAACTAGATTATCCCAATCAAGCTGAGGATACTGATAATATTCCTGTTTTAAAGCTTAATGCTTTACGTAAGTTCAAAACGGGTGTTTATGATTATTCTATGATGAATTCAGTTTTCACACCTGTTTCATTAGATAAACACCCTCATACACTAAAGCTTACTTGTTCTGCCCAAGATTGGTGTGGACATTCCTTTACGCAACTTAACTATCGTGATGAGGGCTATCAATTACAAGAGTTTTCTTACTTTGAAAGTGAAGGAGATAAAAGTAAAAACTTGGGAGATGCGTTATTAGAAGATGAAATTTTTACGCGTTTACGTATAAATCCTGCAAGTTTACCTACCGAAAGTGTAGAACTCATTCCTGGCTTGTTTTTTTCACGAACAGCACACGTAAAATTGAAACCTAAAAAGGCACGAATTTCGTTTAAATCTGACAAGGAAGCCTCGACACAATGTATCATAGAATACTTGCACTTAGACCGTACAGTAAAGATTGATTTTGGTATTGAATTCCCACACGAAATACTTTCTTGGGAGGAAATAGATAATGGAAAAACGACGGTACGTGCGACTAAAGCGAAGTCTATTCGTAGTCCTTATTGGGAGCGTAATGCAACAAAATACGAATATCTACGAGACAGTCTCGGCATTTAAAAGGTTGTAAAGGTTAAAAGAGTTGTAAAGGTTGTACACTCTTTCAATTTTTTCAACTCTACAATATTTACACCTCTTACAAGCTTTCCCTATGTACGATTTAATTATCATTGGTGGCGGTCCAACAGGTATCAATTGCGCTATAGAAGCATCTAAGTGCGGGCTGAATTATCTGGTTATAGAGAAAGGTGTTTTAGTAAATTCTCTCTATAATTTTCCGATTAATATGACTTTTTTCTCCACTGCGGGGAAACTAGAAATTGCTGACATTCCATTTATCGCGCATGGTGATAAGCCTACGCGACGTGAGGCTTTAGAGTATTATCGTAGACTTTGCGAAGCATTTAAACTGAAAATAAACACTTATGAAAGAGTGCTCAGTATGAACGCAACAGAAAAAGGCTTTTATGAAATCGAAACGAATAAAAGAAGCTATGTTACTCATTCTGTTGTGGTTGCAACGGGCTTTTATGATACACCTAAAAAATTAAACGTACCAGGAGAAGAACTTCCAAAGGTCAAACATTTTTATGATGATGCGCATCCTTATGTTGGAAAGAAAATTTTGGTAGTTGGTGCTGCGAACTCCGCTTGTGACGTAGCTTTAGAGACTTATTATAAAGGAGCAAAAGTAACAATGGCTATAAGAAGGTCAGAAATTTATCCAAAAGTAAAATACTGGATTCGTCCTAATATAGAAAACCGTATTAAGGAAGGTTCTATTGAAGCACATTTCAATACAACAGTAAAAAGCATTGAAGATAGTCGCGTTACTTTGGAAACACCCGACGGACTATTGACAATAGAAAACGATTTTGTCCTTGCTATGACAGGTTATAAACCTAATTATCCGCTTTTAAAATCTCTGCAGCTTCCATTCTCAAATGACGAACAACAAATCCCCCTACATGATGTAGAAACATTAGAAACTCCTCTATCTAATGTTTATGTTGCTGGAGTGTTAGCTGCGGGTCTTTTAACTAGCAAACTTTTTATCGAAAATACACGACACCATGGAGCGATTATAGCAGAAAAGGTTAAGAATAAAATATTTGAAATGAATATAAGTACATGACATTATTTATGCGGATTTTGAAACCACCCACAAATAAATTCAAGCAAAAGTTTGGATTTATGTTTTATTTTAGGATGTCGAAAAAAAAGCAATTTTCAGATTTTCATCCGTCCCGAAGGGTCATCTTGTCCTTTTTGCTTTAGCAAAATTGACACATGAAGGATGAAAATTTGAAAATGTGCCCATACGGGTAAACTGATTTTCAGCCTGTCCCGCATTTCTATCGGGAACGCTCTTTTGTTTCTTTTGGAGCGCCAAAAGAAAAGTAAAAATAGAAAGTTAGAACGGAAAATAGGCTGGCTTTGACTTGTAAGTTTAACATCTTATCCTAGTAAAAAAGTTGGGTGGTTGCAAAATGCGGATAAATTTGAGAGAGGTTTTCCCCCTCCTTACATTTATTAATTTTCTATTCTATTTTTTCATCTCCATAAAATACCCAATATCTGGTAAAAGATACCAGTATCCATTGTATACCTTTGTTCTAATAATTTCTAAATAGACTATAATACCCAAATATAAATAAACAAAAATATAGACAAAGTGATTTTTCATACTAAATGAGACAATATTCTTTCCATCTCAAACCAGACCTCTCTTTTAGTAAAATCCTCCCTAAGTTTTGTCTAATATCTGTTTTCCTTCATAATAAGTTTATGAAAGGGTTGTTTTTCTTTTGTACTTACGAGAAATTATATCAATAACATAAGTTTTAGGAAGTCATTGACTTACTAAGTAAGTGTCATCTTCGAGAAGAAGAAGTCACTCTGATGTTATTTTGTAGTTTATGTTGATAATTTCGATTAAAACTATAAAATTAATGACGTCACAACTATGACATCACAAAGAGGTAAATCTTGAGGTGGAGGTTTTTATTTAAGCCTTGAGGTTTATATTTTTTTTACAAAGAGCAGTTTTTGGGATAGCCTCTCTTCGTTTCTGACGGAGAGAGGTTCCTTTTTTTTTAGGTATTAGATATTCTGTTCAGTTACTTAAAATACTTTTTTTACATGCAAAAAGCCATAGAAAATTTAATTTCTATGGCTTTTATGATTAGACTTTTTGAGATAAATTTCTAAATCTTGGTTTACCCCATTTCTGAAACCACCTCTTTTACTTCAGGTACCATACGCTTTAACATACCTTCGATACCAGATTTTAATGTAACTGTAGCTGAAGGACAACCACTACAAGAACCTTGTAAGATTACCGTTACGATACCTTTATCAAAATGTTTGAATTCAATATTCCCACCATCCATTTCAACTGCAGGCTTGACATAAGTTTCAATCAAATCTTTGATTTTGACAACAATCTCGGCTTCGTTTTCAGTATATTCGTAGCTCGCTCCACGCTCTGCTTCTAACTTTGCCATTGCTTCTTCAAAACCTTCCTTTAAGATGCTTTTACCGTCTTGAATGTAGTTTTTGATAAATTCCTTTAACTTCAACATGATGTCTTCCCATGCGTAGTTAAATTCCTTTGTTACAGTTACGAAGTTATTTGAAACATAAACGCCTTTTACATAAGACAAATCAAATAATTCAGATGCCAAAGGAGACCACTCACGTGCTAATTCTTCCTCACGGAAGTCTGCGGTGCCGTGGTACAACATTTTATTTGTCACAAACTTTAGTGACTCAGGGTTCGGCGTCTGCTCAGTATAAAGCATCACCGGACTTTTAGTGGCTGTATTTTCCATTTTTCTTTTTTTTATGCCAAAAGGAACAAGTCACTCTTAGCACGGTCAACTGTCAACCGACAACGGTCAACTAAATTAGCAGTAGTGGTCAAATGCTTGCTTCAAGTTATCAGCAATAGCTTCTGCTGG
>CAZQTE010000206.1:0-10088 GCA_964595615.1 uncultured Saprospiraceae bacterium | reverse complement strand
GACTCCTCTATTGTCTATTCGTTTCGACTGTTTTATACGGCAAAAGTAACGAAAGTGTTGGATTGTTATAATTGTTCGCTATTTTTGTTTTTCAGCGTTGTAATTTGCAAATAAAAACGACTTTAATACACTGTAATAGGATGTTCTCCATTAATAAAAGTAAATTCTAAAGCAAAACAAATGAAGAATACATATCTAAAAAAGCTTTTTTTACTTGACGGTTTTGGAGCGCTACTTTCGGCATTTTTATTAGGCATTGTGTTGGTAAAACTGGAAACTTATTTCGGCATTCCTAAGCAAACCTTGTATTTTCTTGCCGCATTGCCTGTTTTATTTGCCCTTTACGATTTCTATTGCTACTTCAAAATTGAGGAGAATTTAGGGAAATTTCTAAAAGGAATTGCGATAGTGAATATACTCTATTGCTGCTTGTCCATTGCATTCGCTTTTCATCATTATCAATCTATAACTTATTTAGGTTGGGCTTATATTATTGGGGAAATTATTATCGTTGTTGCTATTGCGATTGTCGAGTTGAGGGCTGTTAAATTATCATAAATTTCGAATTTCAATATTCTTAAACTGCACCAAATCACCATGGTATTGCAATAAAATATGCCTTTTTTTTGCTGCCCAAAGCCTTCCAAATTCTTATACTTACTATGTAAAATCAAGGCTCGAAAAGCTTGTGAAAAATCAGTTAATTCAGCATCCGTAAATAATGGTTTTCAATTTTCTTGTGCAGCACAAGAAATTGAGAATAGACAAAGGAAAAAGGAATATTTTATCAAGTTCATCTGTTCTGTTTTTTAAAATTTCAACAATTCTTCCTCCGTAAAAAGTTCTTTTTTATCTTTCGATTGTTCTCGCCAAACAGCCACATCTTCTTTTTTTATTCTCTCATTTGTAGTACTAAAAGAATTGCGCACAAATACCATAAGCGAGAAAATATCATTATCAGTAAGAGCAGAATTATCCTTCAGTCCTGGCATAGCCAAACCTAAATCATAACGTTTCCCGTTAACTGTAATTGGACCTTGCAAACCATTTAAAAGTAACATTCCCAAGCGTTCTTTTGAACCGTCGATATACTCAGAATTGAGCAAAGGTGGGGCTAATTTATCTTTTCCATGTCCGTCCATTCCATGGCACGCGGCGCAGTAAGTACTGTACAATTCAAAGCCTGCGGTACGTTCATCTTTGTTTGTTTTCTTTGGTAATTGTGGACTTTGAATTTCTTTTGCGGCTTTATTTGCAATAACTTTTGTTAGAAAATTACTTAGACTATCTGGCTCTTTTAAAGTTTTTAATTGCTTTAAAAACTTGACTTCCTTTCCTGCAAGACCGCTAATAATTGCTTCAGATAAAACGGATTCATTGCGACTTTTTTCCGCTAAATCCAACAGCATTTCTTCTGCTCGTGAAGACTTTAGACTTCCTAATTGTAAGGCAACTTGACGATTTAGTTTAATATCATTTTGTGCCAACACTTTAGCATAAAACTCCAAAATCTTTTCCTCGTCTTTTAGAGTATTTGCAGAAAAGCGTATAATTTGTTCTTGCACCAAAGGCTTATTTTCTAAATCAATAAGCTGCAAAATCATATTTTCATTCAAAGCATTTAAACCTTCCAAAGTCCAAATTGCATGTAATTGAGCATAAGGATTAGAAGGATTAAGAGCAATCTTTTCCAATTCTGAAATTGAGCTTTTTGATTGTCTAAATACAAGTTGTTGCTGCGCAAAATTACGCTCATAAGCTAAAGAAGAACTTAGCATGCCTGCCAATTCTTCCTCTTTCAGATTACTAAAATCCTTCGGAGTAAATTCTGAATTATCTTTTGATGCAATTCTGTAAATACGCCCTTTCCCAACAATAGAATCTAAACCTCTATCCAAAATTTTCTCTCGCAAATAACTCGTCATGTAAGCTCGATGCTGAATGACGCCTTTACGCAAATCCAAAATATAAACTGAACCGTCAGGTGCATTATAAAGATTCACTGGTCGAAAAGTCTCGTCCTTCGAAATTAAAAATTCGGTATTTTCATAAGTAGGTTTAGCGATTTTACTCCCCTTTTCCTCACTCAAAGTATAGCGTTTTATCAAGTTCCCTTCTGGCGCGCAAACCAAGACAGATTGATTTTCTTTCTCTGAAAATAGAGGTCCTGTTACCACCAGAGGGCTACAAGCAGAAGTGAATTCCTGTACTTTTCCTTCCTCATCTAAAACACCATCAATATAACCTCTATTCACCGCTGTGGCTTGGTACAAGTGCAATCGTGCATCTGTCGCAATCGCATTGTAAACGGAGTAATTTATCTTCTGATATTCATTTTGGATAACTTGATTGGGCATAAAATCATCCGTTGCTAAAGGCAGACTATTATTGTTGTAGAATAATTTTCCCTCTTCATCAGCAGATAATCCCCACTGACCGCGAAAAGAGCTTGCCTCCTGCAACCATTCACCATTTTTCAAGCGATAACGGACTTTTGCTCCAGAGCTATATATCCAATTGTCGATGTTGTACAATAAACCATTGGGCTGATGTTCTATATTTCCTCCGACTACATAGAGGCTATCGACTAAGACCTTTTCCACTATTTCATCACCCTCTAGTTTTGCCCACCACAAACTTGTTTCATTGGAATAAAGTAAACCTCCATAAGCATGCAATAAGGTGCGAGGAACAATCAAACTATCTAAAAATACTCTGCGGCTATCCATGACACCGTCTTGATTTTCGTCCGTTAGAATAACAATCTTACCGTCTGGTGCATCTTCTTCCGCGCCGTCTATATCTCGCATATAACCAGGTAATTCCACAGCCCAGATTCTGCCTTGTGCGTCAAATGTCATGGCGACAGGGGCTTGTAATAGAGGTTCTGCTGCTATGGTGGAAATAGAGAATCCAGGTTGTAAAATGAATTCATCGGTTGAAACCGAGAATGTAGGATTTGGACTTTCTTGGCACTGAGAGAAAAGAAGTGCAATTAAAGAAAGAATAAGATAAGTGGATATTTTCTTAGACATGAGATTAAGGTAAATATTTCTATTGAAATGAGTGCTTAGGAATGCGAAAATAATAGATTCCTTAGAGTTCTTAAAAAATGACTTATAAATTATACTTTCTACGACTTTTAATATTAAAAAATCATATTGTACGAAATAAAAAAGCCTGACAATCAGTTGATTGTCAGGCTCTTATTTATTGTACCCCCGGGGAGAATCGAACTCCCACTCCCGAAGGAACTGGATTTTGAATCCAGCGCGTCTACCAATTCCGCCACAAGGGCAAGAGTACAAGACTTAGAAATAAAACGCTTTCCGTTATTTTCCTAAGCGGACGCAAATGTAGAAACATTTTCTTTAATACGCAACAAATATTTCTTTTTTAAGTAGAAATTTTTCACTTTTTCTAAATCTTCATTGCTTCCTGTCTCCTCTGTCCAATTTTCTAATATATCGGAAACTTCGTCGTGTAATCCTTTTTCAAAATTATCAACTTGTTCCATGACCTTTTCGTAGGCAGTTGGATTGAAATCAAATTGCAATTCCATGATTTCTTCGTTGATGTCCATCATCTCCATTAGAAATTCCTGGGGCAATTTATTTTCACCTTCTTTGCCATAAATGCCTTTTTCATCCAAAATATATTTCATTCTGGCATCTGCATTCTTCAAAACCTTATAGGCTTTATTATTCAAAGTAGACAGTTCTAATATTTCGGCTTGCTTTTCATCGCTTTCTGTTGCAAAAAAATCAGGATGATATTTCTTGCTATTCGCGTAAAATTGCTTTTTTAAAGCACTCGCATTGACTTTGAAAGTCATGGAGATATTGTAGAATTCGAAGTAATTCATTCTTTTTTAGTTGGTAGTTGGTAGTTGATAGTTGGTAGGCAAATATGACTTAGATTGCATTAGCTAGAGCAGCCTTCCAACTACCAACCAACAACTACCAACTAAAATTAAAACCAGTCCTTAATCAATCCCCAGATGTCATTTCCGTTTGCGAAAATCATCAAAGCACCAATCAAGATTAAACCTGCGTACATCATCACTTCCATAACACGCTCAGGTACAGTGCGACCCGTCACCATTTCGTACAATAGGAAGACGACGTGACCACCATCCAAAATTGGAATTGGTAGCAAGTTCATAAATCCTAAAATCAAGGATAAAATACCTGTCATACGCCAAAAACGCTCCCAAATCCACTCGTCACCAAAGAGTCCACCTATCGAGATGAAACCGCCAAGGCTGTCTTTTGCTGCAATATCTCCACTAAATATTTTACCAAATGCTTTTACTTGTGTTGCCAAAAAGTCATAACTGTCCTGTGTTCCTTGCTTGAATGCTTCTCCAAAAGCAAATTCATCGCGTTTAGACTCGTAGTATCGGTCTGGACCAAAGGAACCCAAACCAACTTTTCCTTCTTCTGTTACTCTTAATTTCTTGTCAAATTTCTGATTACCACGTATAAAACCAATCAGAATTTCCTCACCTTTCTTTGGTCTAACGGCTTTTACAAAGTCCGAGAAATACCCTGTCGGCATATTGTTTACAGTAATAATACTATCTCCTTCCTCAAATCCTGCAGCCTCAGCAGGTGAACCTTTAACTATCTGACCTACCACAAATGGCAAACGATAGGTAATAAATGTTGCACCTTGCTTTGTTTCAGAGATTATACGCTTACCATATCCTTCAGGAACATCTAAAGTAATATCCTGACCACTACGATTAACCGTCACTGTTTTATCTCCGTTGATTGCAATTCCTTGTACCACAATACCAGGGTTAAAACGGTCAAATGGCGTCTCTCCTACTTTCAAAATACGGTCGCCATCACGCAATCCCATATCCATTGCCAAACTATCAACAGCGATACCATAAGATACATTTGCTGCTGGGTAATATTCCTTGCCCCAAGTAAACAAAACCATAGACAACAAGAAAATACCCAAAATAAAATTGACCGTCACACCACCTATCATGATGATTAAACGCTGCCAAGCTGGTTTTGAGCGAAATTCCCAATTTTCTGCTGGCTTCTCGAGTTGTTCTTTATCAAAAGACTCGTCCATCATACCTGCTATCTTCACATATCCGCCTAGTGGCAACCAGCCAATTCCATATTCCGTCTCCCCTATTGTATGCTTAAAAAGTGAACCTTCAAATCCTAATGACTTGATACCAGCATCAAAGAAAAGGTAAAATTTCTCAACCTTGACGCCAAACCATTTTGACGGAAAAAAGTGCCCACCCTCATGCAGGACAATCAGGATAGAAAGACTTAAAATTAATTGCCCTACGGCGATTAGAATACCCATTTATATTAGTTATTAGTTGGTGGTTGGTGGTTGGTAGTTGGTGGTGGCTTTACTGCCTTTCACTAACTTTGACCGCCATTTTATTTGTCTATTTGCTTTTTGGTACTTTTTTAACAGCTTTTTGTTTTCTATTGTTGCGAGTAGATTGCTAAGAAAAGATTAAAGTATTTTTGCTGTTTAGTTTGTCTGATTTCAAAAGCCGCGCAAAGGTAAGAAAGTTAGTTGGTAGTTGAAAGTTGTTCATTGTTAGGAAAAACGCTAAAATCCTAATTTTCCTGTTTTTTTCTACCAACTTCCAACTAACAACTGACAACTAACATGTATTTTTGCCCCAATGAATTTATTTTACACCACAAATATCGAAGGGGAATACGCTTATCTATCACCTGAAGAAGCACGTCATGTCGTGCAGGTCTTGCGCAAGCGTGAAGGCGATACATTGAATTTTACCGACGGAAAAGGCGGGATGTATGCAGGGGAAATTTCAGAGATAGGAAAGAAAAAATGTGTTTTGCAGATAACAAAGCGAGAGCAAGAGGTTGGAAAGCGGGATTTTCGATTGCATATTGCGATTGCGCCTACTAAAAATATTAATCGCTATGAATGGTTTTTAGAGAAGGCAACGGAAATGGGAATTGAGGAAATTACGCCTATTTTTTGTGCACATTCGGAACGGACGAAGGTGAGAGTTGATAGATTGGAGAAGGTATTGATGTCAGCAATGAAGCAGTCTTTACAGGCTTATTTACCGAAGCTTAATGAGCCGATTAAATTGGCGCAATTCCTTAAAAATCAGTCTACTGCACAGAAGTTCATTGCGCATTGTGAGGAGGATTTTGATAAAAATCAGTTGGTGGATAAATTGGAACGCGGACGGGATGTTTTATTGTTGATTGGTCCTGAAGGGGATTTTTCTGTTAAGGAGATTGAAATGGCGAAGGCGGCTGGTTTTGCGCCTGTGGCTTTGGGGAATACGCGTTTGCGGACGGAGACGGCGGGGCTGTTTGGGGTGGCGGTTTGTGCTGTACAGAAGTAAAATTCAAGCTATACTATGACATCATCGACCCGCAAATCCCAAAGCCAATAATAAAATACACCACAGCAAATATTAGTAAGCCTTTAGCATTATCAGGTGTCTTTTTCAATTGTTTTAGCCCCGAAATCAAGGCAATTATCGCAGGAAAATAAAGAAGAAGAAAAATCAGTACTCCAAGTAAGATTGCCATAAGGTAAATGAGATTAATTTTTTATACACAACCACTGAACTACATAAACATCGACCCACAAATTCCACCTCCAATAATAAAATAGATCGCGGAAAATATAAAAAGTTTTTTAGCAGTCTCTGGTTTCTTTTTCATCTTGACAAAGCCAATAATCAAAGTAATTATAGCTGGTGAATGGCATACAAGATATACCATTACTACAAGTCCAAACAAATTTCCAACTTCTAATGCTATCATGAGTATATCTTTTTCAATTCTTCTAAACGATTTGCTTTTTCATCTCGATACAACAAATTCATCGTTTCAAAAGGGATAATTCTATTGTTCTTATCGACAATATGCACGCAAGATTTTTTAATTGCTCTCACATCAAAATTATAGGCATCCATGAATTGCATGATAATAACTCTGAACAAGTTATTATAAGATAAATTTGGCGCGTCAATATTTGGAAGACAACATAAAATTGAATGTAAATTTTCATTGGAAGCATCCACTGAATTTCCAGTACTAAATAGCTCAATCATTTTGCCATGTAACTCTTCATCTTGCTCATAAATAATGGTATTTTTACTATTGTCGAGCAAATCTTGCGGATTGATAAATCGAGTTAGAGGAAAAACGCCTTCCTCATTCTTTAAAATATATGCCATGGCTAAAGAATCAGGATTACAAGGCACAGGAATCAAATCCTCACTTTGCAAAATATCAGATTGCTCTATAATTTTTCTTCGCACCTCCGTCAGTGTAATTCTATCTTTAGTTGCATCAAAATTTTCAAGCCTTCCTGCTATCTGAGTCGGCTGAAAAGTAACTCCTCTTACACATTTTTGCTGAAGTCCATACTCAATTATCTTTCCCATTTCATCATCATTCAGACCTTTTTGCACTGTGACAACTAGTGTTGTAGATAGATTTAATTCATTCAAATGCTTCAAGGCGTCCTTCCGAATTCTTGACAAATCTGCTCCTCTTAACTCTTTAAGTGCATGCGTTTTAAAGGAGTCAAACTGTAAATAAATCTCAAAATCAGGTTGATACGCTGCCAAACGCTTTGCAAAATCAAAGTCTTGCGCAATTTTAATCCCATTCGTATTTATCATCAAATGCTTAATAGGAAGTGTCTTTGCATAATCGAGTATTTCAAAAAAATACGGATGAATAGTAGGTTCTCCTCCGCTAATCTGCACGACATCTGGCTCACCTTCATTTATCACGACAGCATTTAGCATCTCTTTTACTTCCTCTAATGTGCGATGTCTCCCATAAGAAGGCGAAGAACAAGCATAACAAGTAGGGCAAGAAAGATTACATCTATCGGTAACTTCGACAACGGTCAAACAAGAATGTTGCTCATGGTCTGGACATAATCCACAATCATAAGGACATCCAAAATGCGTCTCAGTATTGAATTTTAAAGGAATCTCGGAAGGCTTGTTATAATTTCGAATGCTCTTGTAATACTCGATATCATCGGCAATCAAAACTGTTGATTTACCATGTTCTTTGCAAGTTTTCAACATGTAGACATTGCCGTCTCTGAAAACAATTTTTGCATCAACTCTTTTCAAACACTTTTCACATAGGCTCAAAGTGAAGTCATAATAGGTGTACTTTCTTACAGGCATTTTTTATTGTTGAAGTTATAGTATGGCGATAATACAGCAGACAAATTAAGCATAAATATTGAATACTGCTTAATCCAAAAATTAAAAACTCATTTGGTTTGATAAATTCAATCATAAATCTAAATCCAAAGTAAGTTATCATGAAAAATTTAAAAAGGAGACCATTTTCTAATGCCTTGACTGCAGCTATCCTTTTGAGTATGAAAAACAAGATAATTAAATAGACAATTTCATACAAAGAGGTAGGATGTCGTAAAAGTCCATCCCCTAAATCCATTCCTAAAACAAAATCCGTCTGAGCACCATAGGTAAACTCTTTTATCCCTGACAAAAAACAACCTATACGTCCAATAATAATCCCCAAAATAATCGGAAATACGAACAAATCACCAGAGGAACGCTTTTCATCAATAATCTTTTTTGCTGTTTCTACTCCCAATAATCCACCAAACAAACCGCCCATTATTGTTTTAGTATTCATTAATGCAAAAAAATCGACGCTACCAATAATAAATGGATATTCTAACCAAGCAAAAACTCTCGAACCAATCAATGCACCCAAGGCAGCGCCCAAAATGATTGACAATCGATTACTTGAATTTATTTCATCTCCCTTGGATTTCTTCAGATAAGTATAATATCGATAGGCAAGAAAAAAGGCAAGATATTCTAATATCAAATGGACATTAATATTGATGCCAAATAGGACAGGTTCGTATGGGATTTCGATGAGCAATTTTGTGATTTTTTACTTCGATTTTTGTTGGATTTGGGAGTTTTGTATTCTTTCAGTTAATATATTATAACTGAATTTCTTCGTAAAAAGTCTAACATCTTTTGTCCTGAGTCCAACCTTACTCAACCCTCAAATTTTGTCTCTCAACTAAAAAGTCAAAAGTTAAATCAGATAAACCTTTTCCATCAACTACTCCATTCCAAGCTCCGTGTCCTGCGGGCTCACCATTTGGCTGTACCAGAGTCATTAGTTTGTTGTAAATACCCAAAGAGTCATAAATACTTTGCAGTTCTAGTGCTTCTTCATAAGGCGTAACTGGGTCTTCAGCAGTACCATGTCCCATGAATAATTCAGGGTCATTAGTATCATATCTGTCATATTTCTCCAAATCATAAACCGCTTCGAACACATCTAATTTTACGTTCGACCCCCAAAAATAAATCATGCTCTTAACCTTGTAAGATTCGTTAAAGTTTGTAGTGGAAAGTGTAGGGTCGTCATCAGAAGTAATTTCGTCTTTGAAATCTTCCTGATTTGAAATTCCTAAAGCAATAGTAGTAATCGCTCCTGCTGAAGCTCCTCCCACTGTAATATAGTCTCTGTTTATGTTATAGGTATTCGCATTGGCTACAATCCAGCGAAGAGCCGCTTTTGCATCCCTTTGGGCGAGATACATGGCTGTAGCTTGCTGCAACTGTTCTATGGACTCTGCTCCTTCCATAGCATTTTCAATCCATTCTGGTGGTGCCATTCCTTTATAATACATGAGTACTTCCTCTGGGGTGCTTGCTTGTATAACTCCTAATTCTTCTGTTGTTCTATAATCTATAGAAACAAAAACCCAACCTCTTGAAGCATAGTAGTTAGCCATATCTACAATTTCAGGTTTATGTTTTATTCCTCCTGTGAAGCCGCCACCATGAATAAACATAAAGACTGGTCTATTAGTAGAATTATTATCAGGACGGTAAACATCTAAATATATGGGAGTTGAGAAAGGAATGGTACTTGACTCATCATGACTAAGTCCTTCTGTATATGCGATATTTTCCTCTGTTATAACCGTGTAAGAGGCTTCAGACTTAACTAATGGTATTCCATTGTCTGGCATATTTGGTTCGTCATCCTTACAAGCTGTAAATAGAAAAACCACGAAAATTG
>CAZQTE010000205.1:0-10127 GCA_964595615.1 uncultured Saprospiraceae bacterium | reverse complement strand
ACGCCTCAGGCAGAGTTGTTGAAGGAAATGGTTTGGAAGATTTTGCATTAGATTGGTTTGGATATAGTCAGGATATCGGACACCAAACGGAAATCTACGGGAATATAAATGCCCATGACAATGAATTTCCTGTAAAGAAAATATGCGAAGTATTAGGTGTAAGTACAAGTGTATATTAGTTTTAGACCTTCGCAACTCTTTGACACAAATGGTATCTTATCAATCAGCATATTCAAGTTCTGGTTTGTGTTTCTTTGGGATAGTGAACACAAAAGTACTTCCAACTCCCTCAGTTGAGTCTATCCAAATTTTTCCAGAATGATGTTCCACAATTTTTTTACATACGGCTAATCCCATTCCCGTACCGTCATAAGCAGAGTCATGTGCGACGCGCTTAAATACATCAAATACTACTTTCTGACTTTCTTCAGAAATTCCAATCCCATTATCTCTAATACTAAATTTCGTATCGTTTTCGAAATCATCAATAGAAATATCAATTATAGGTTGTTTATCTTTTGGAACAAATTTGAGCGCATTAGCAATAAGATTTTGGATAACTCGTCCTATCTTTATTTCATCCATATAAACATTCTCAACATCACTGTGAATGGTCACAATCGCATTTTTCTCTTGAATATTAACCGCTAATTGATCAAGAATATTTTCGACCAAGACTTTAGGATTTTTGTCTTCTAAAGCTAAATTATCAGATTTTATTTTTGCAAATGATAACATATCATCGACCAATTTAATAAGTCGTTTTGTCCCATTTTCTATGTGTTCTATGTAACCAGCTTCATCCTCTGAAAGTCTATCTTTCAATCTTCTTTTAATTAGACCTATAAACGAGGTAATAGTTCTCATCGGAGATTTCAAATCGTGAGCTGCCGCATGCGCAAATTGTTCTAATTGCACGTTGCTTTGAATATAGTTTTGTAGTTTCTCATTTTTAGTCTTCAATTCAATTGTCCTATCCTCAACAATTGCTTCCAGCAGTTCTTTTTGAGCTTTAGCGCTGCTTTCTCTTCGTTTTATTAAATATAAAATAGCTAGGACTGTTCCAATCAAACAGCTCAGAATAAACCACCATTTTTGCCAAAAATAGGGTAGGACTTCTATTTTTAATTCTTTTATTTTGTATGAATTCCCTTTACTATCTGTAGCCTTGATGAGTAAGTTGTAATCACCTTTTGCAAAATTTGTAATATTTATAGAGTTGTTGTTGTTTAAGTTTACCCAGTTTGGTGTAAGATTTTCAATTTTATAGCTAAACTCGTACATATAGGGATTTAAGAAATCTGGAATTGCAAAATCGAATCTAATATTAATGTGCTTTTGACTTAATGTTATCGCATCTGTCTGTTGTATACTACTAGTTAGAATCGGTTTGTCAAGATGCTTATCTTTCTTATTAATAATGACAGACTCATTTTCTATCATCAAATTTGTAAAAATGATTTTATCCATTGCATCTTCCTTAATCAAGTCTTGTGGCTTGAACACATTCAGTCCACCGCTACCTCCAAAGTAGATATTGCCTTCCTTATCCGAAGCCTTACATTTCAAGGAAAGATTGTCTAACACCCCGTCGAAAGTATTAAAAGTGGATAATTGCTCTTTTTTTGTGTCAAAGTAATTTAGTCCGTTACTAGATGCAAACCATATATTGTTATCTTTATCATGACTTATAGTGACTATAGTTCCTGTGGCTTTGGATTTTAATAAATCATTAGAGTAAAAACTATCTTGTGGTATGTTATATCTTTGGACACCACCAACTGTAGCTAACCAAATATTATCTCCTACTAGATCCATATCTAAAATCAAATTACTATTCAAGCCTTTTGATTTCTGCTCATATCTTAACTTGTTGTTTTCATCAATAAACACTTTAGTCAATCCACCTCCCATGTAGGCTACCCAAATCGAATTATCCTCCGATTGAATTACATCAAATACATTATCTCCTTGTAATCCAGGTGTGTCTTTGGCAAATAATTCCTGATATTCTTTTGTTTCTGTATCGTATACAAGTAAACCAAGATCAGTACTTAGCCATAGTCTTCCGTCTATTAGTAAAATATCCCAAATGATATTCCTTTTATTGTAATCTGTTAATGACTCAAGAAAATATTCTTTAACTAGGCCATTATTAAAATTGAATAGTTTACCAACATAAGTTCCAATCCAAACAGAACCATTATAATCTTGATGAATAGAGGAAATACCTCCGAAATCATCACCTGCTTTGTTCAAGGAAATCTTTTCAAAAGTTTCCAATTTTTGGTCAAAAAGATATAATCCTTTTTTTGTACCAATCCACTTATTATTATTTCTATTGTCTATACATAAAGACGAAATTTCTAGTCCATTTAAAGAACAAAAATCTTTTAATCTCTTAGAAATTGACCCCTCAATATCATTGAGCAATTTATATAAACCATTGTTTGTGCTGACCCATGTAATTCCCAATTTGTCTTTACGTAAACTGTGACATCTTTGGAAATTCAATTTTACGTCTAAATCTTTACAAGAAAAATTCAATCCAGTTAAATCGTCTTTTGCAAAAAAATCGTGCTTGATTGTTTTTAATCCATGATTTGTGCTCAGTATTAAAGACCCATTATCTAAATATTCGAAAGAATGAATTTGATAAATAGAACCGTCAATTTCTAAGTCATGATAAACAAAATTGATTTCACTATCATCACATTCTAAAATGCTTTTTTGCCTTGGGAATCTTATTTCGATAAGTTGACCATCATTTTTATGAGTCCAAACTCTCCCCATCTTATCTTCAAAAAAATTAGGAAAGCATCCACTTCCAATTTCACTCTTAGTACCAAGATTAAGTCTTTTAAACTGTATCTTATTCGGTTCTTTTTCATCAACTATAGAAATACCACCCGTCCATGTACTAGCCCAGATATTTCCTTTTGAATCTTCAAAGATATCTTCAATTGAATTTAATGCTATGGAAGAGTTATCCTGCTCATCGTATTGAAATACTTGGAAGTTATGACTTGTTTCATTATAAAGACAAAGTCCATTCTGGGTTCCGACCCATATTCTGTCTTTCGAATCTTTAAATAAGGCGGTAATATTTTTATGAGGTAAGTGGGATTTATTGTTTGAGTTTTTTGGAAACTGAATAAAAGTGTCATCTTCCTTTTTTATACATAGTCCTCCTCTAGTCGCAATCCATAATCTATCATTTTTATCTGTAATCATTGTCAAGACATGATTATCAATGAGAGAGGTAGATTCTTGAAGCTTAGCAGAAAAATGCTTAATGTTTTTTCCATCAAATCTATCTAATCCCTTACTGGTCGCTATCCAAATGTAACCCTGTTTATCTTGAAAAGTGGAACGAACATAGTCTGATGCTAGTCCGTCATAAGTGGTAATTCTATCATAGGGAGCATTAACATCCAATTGGGCGAAAAGGCTTAGATTCGTAAATATAATAAGGAAGCAGCATTGAATAATAGAAAGTTTTGACATGTATACCGAAGTTTAGCCGATTTAAGTGCGCGACATTATTTGTGTTAGTAAATAGTGTTACCTACTTATTTAAGGTCATATTTTTACGAAAATTAAATTTTATTGTATTTTATTTGTTATTATTTTACTATTGTTTCCCAATTCTTTATGAAATCGTTAATATATTCTACCTCTAGTAGCATAAATAATTCCAATTATAACTGATTTTTATTTTTTAACTTTTATTTCTTGAAAAATCAAATACAGTAACTGTCGCCAAAAAAAATCTCAGCACAAAATTTATCTCTCAACCAACCGTTTTATACCTTCGCGACTCTTTCATACAAACGGACACTATTTTATTCGTCCATTTGATAATAAAACGATGATTCACCAACTCAGCATGACCGAAGCCGAACTTGTAGCTGCCTGCGTGCGCGATGACCGTATCGCGCAACGAGAACTCTATGACCGCTACAAAAAGGCAATGTACACTTTAGCGTATCGCACAACGGACGATTTCGCTGTGGCCGAAGATGTCCTTCAAGAAGCTTTTATCAAAATATTTCGAAGTTTAAAAACATTTAGAGGAGAAAGTACAGTAGGTGCTTGGATTAAAACTATTGTAGTCCGTACTGCTTATAGTAAGCTCCGCAAAAAGAAAATATTTACGGAAAGTCTTGATAATCAACATCTCGAACAGCA
Source organism: uncultured Saprospiraceae bacterium (assembly GCA_964595615.1). Lineage (GTDB taxonomy): Bacteria > Bacteroidota > Bacteroidia > Chitinophagales > Saprospiraceae > JAHDCG01. Next base: position 5,936 of record CAZQTE010000205.1, on the reverse strand, counting down.
AGTAGATTGGGGGCATAACCGCTTGGATGCAGAATATTTAGAAAAAGCAATCGCTGCTTTACCTGAAGGTTATCGTATGGTATTTACGCTAATTGAAGTAGAAGGCTATGCACATAAAGAGGTGGCAGCCATGTTGGATATTTCAGTTGGAACATCAAAATCTCAGTTATTTCATGCTAAAAAACGCCTTCGCGAAAGCTTGAAATCTTACGGATATTAATTTTTGAAGGATGAATAATGAAATTCTGTTTATAGAAGCGGACATTCAAAATTCAGCATTTAAAATTCAAAATTAAACATGAAAGAGACGAACAAAGATAATTTAAAAAAGTCTTTAGATAACTTGCCAGAGTATGAACCTCAGGGGAATATCTGGGATAATATTGAAAGTAAATTAGACTCCGTGGCAGGTTCTAAGGTACTATCAGAAGGTATCGCAAACCTACCTGAACACGAGCCACCTACTCAAGTTTGGGATAATATCAACCAAACTTTAGCAGCAGATAGTCGTGGAAAGATTGGTGGGTTACGCGTTAGACGTTTACAACGTTTGGCTGCGGCAGCAGTTGCTTTACTTTTGGTGGGTTCTTTTTACTTCATCACAAATCAAGCTTTGGATAATGGAGAGACCATAGAATATGCCGAAGAAATTGTTGAAGATGTGCTCTTAGAAAGAAATTGGGAAGGTGATGATGAAGACGCATTTGCGCAAATATTAGCGATGTGTGAAATGCAATCTTACGCTTGTACACAGCCTGTTTTTCAAAGTTTAAAATCAGAATTAGACGAATTAACTGCGGCACGCGATATGTTGCGCGAGGCGATTGGTGAATTTGGCACAGATTACGAATTATTGGGAGAATTGAAGGAAATTGAGATGTTGAGAACGGATATTATTAAGCAATTAGCAGCAGAGGTTGCTTAAGTTGAAACGTCAAAAAGCTATAAATTCAAATAAAAAATGAGTAATTCAAAATACATCTTATCGTTTCTTTTGCTTTTTGTTTTGTCCTTTGGACATGCACAAACCAAGTTGCAGGTTGTCAAGAAAAACGTCACTAAAACTTGGCCTTATAAGGAGGGTTTCGAAGTGAATATAGAAGGAGAGAAAGCTGAGATTGTTGTCGAAACTTGGTCAAAAAATGAGGTAAAGGTAGATATTATCCTTCTTGCAAAACATCCAGACCGTGCTATAGCAGAGAAAGATTTAGATGCAATGCACTACGTAACGGAACAGCATGGGAAAAATATTTACTTCCGTAATTATATCCAAGTAGAGTCAGGACAGGAAAAACCACAAGCTAGTTTACAAGCTATTTATACCGTGACTTTGCCAGAAGAATGTCCTGTTTACCTCAAAAATAATTTTGGAGATGCAACAGTTAATAATTTGACAAAATATCTTAAACTGAATACAAAATTTACAAATGTAGGCTTGAATAATTTGAGTGGAGAGACGCATTTGCAGACTCAATTTGGAGACATCGAGGCCACTGGATTGAATGGTAAAGTTTTTATTGATGCGAAGCGTTCAGATGTAACTCTACGTGATATTACAGGCATCTTTGATATCACGACTCAATACGGTGTTTTAAAATTATTTACAGACAGAAGTGAGTTGGCATTAAATATTGATGCTATGCGTTCAGACGTTTACTTTTTTGACCCAAATCCTACTGCAAATGGATATGCATTAGAAGCTAAATACGGAAATATCACTGCGCCAAGTGACCTCAAATTTAATTATATCGAAAATACGAATGTAATGAAACACGTCACTTTCCAACCTGATGGACAAACGGCTACTATGTCCGTAAAAATTAGTTTCGGAGATGTGGTTATCCGTAAACCTTAAAAAGTAGCAGGAACTTCAGTTCCCAAGCTCGAAAGTCAAAAAAAGCCGCTCTGAGAAACATTCTCAAAGCGGCTTTTCCCGTCTAAAAAACTTCTCCCAAAAATTATCATTTCTCACAAAACAAATTTACCTTGCAGACGGACAAAAACAGCAGAATTGGAAGAAATAACAGGACATATTGAGCGCATTACTTTTCAAAATCCAGACAATGGTTGGACAGTCGCTCGTTTGCAAGAAGCAAAGAAACGAGAGGTGACAACTGTAGTAGGAACCATGACTTCTGTACAAATAGGAGAGACTTTGCGTTGCCGAGGTGTTTGGAAAAATGATAAAAATTTCGGGCAGCAATTCATTGTTGAGGAATATGAGGTGACGCGTCCTGCAACAGTTCGCGGCATAAAAAAATATCTCAGTTCAGGCATGATAAAAGGTGTCGGAAAGGCATTTGCAGAGCGAATTGTTGCGCAATATGGTGAGGAAACCTTGGATATTATCGACTCTACGCCTGATATGCTCATGGAAATTGATGGTATCGGACCAAAACGCATTGTTCAAATTAAAGAATGCTGGGCGGAACAAAAAAGCATTCGTGAGGTCATGGTTTTTCTGCAAGGACATGGCATTAGTCCGACTTTCGCGCAGAAGGTTTTCAAGACTTATGGAGAAGAAAGTATTCCAGTTATTGAGCGCAATCCTTATCAATTATCACGCGATATTTGGGGTATTGGTTTTAAGACAGCTGATGATTGTGCCTTAAAAATGGGCATTAAAAAAGATGCAGATATTCGCATTGACAGTGGGGTAGAGTACACGCTTTCTGACTTGTCTAACGAAGGGCATACTTGTTTTCCTGTCGATAAATTTTTGGAGCGTGCGAAGAAATTATTAGAAGTCGAAATGAATCTGGTGGCAGCGAGATTGGAATTTATTGAGTCAGAAAAACGCATAGTGATTGATGCTTTAGAATTTGATGGACAAATGACAGCTTGTGTTTGGCTCAAATTATTTAAGGTCAGTGAAGAAGGAATTGCCAAGCAAGTACACCGTCTACTAAAATCAAAAAGTCTTCTGCGTGATGTTGAAATCAAACCAGCAATAGATTGGGCAGAAAAGAAATTGGGAATTCAATTAGCTGAAAATCAAAGACTTGCCGTCGCGAAATCATTTGAAGATAAATTTCATGTCATCACAGGTGGCCCTGGTACTGGAAAGAGCACAATTACTAAAGCTATTCTACTCGTTCTCCACCAATTAACTTCTAAAATCATTCTTGCGGCACCCACAGGTCGTGCTGCCAAGCGTATGACGGAGATTACGGCAATGCCTGCTTCGACTATCCACATGGTGCTGGAATTTGACTTCAGCATCAATGGATTTAAGAAAAATTTGGAAAATCCATTAGATTGCGACTTGATAATTATTGATGAGGCGAGTATGATTGATACGGTCTTGATGTATAGTCTTTTAAAAGCTATTCCTGACCATGCGCGGGTGCTTTTGGTTGGGGATGTAGATCAGTTACCAAGTGTCGGTGCGGGGAGTGTTTTGCAAGATTTGATTGAGGCAGGTTCTTTGCCTGTGACGCGTCTTGACCAGATATTTAGACAGGCTGCGAACTCCTTAATTATCACCAATGCACACCGGGTCAACGCTGGTGTTTTTCCAGACATCGCCAATAAAAAAGACGGTGATTTTTTCTTTATCGAGGAGGAAGATACTGAAAAGATAACGGAACAAATTGCAGATTTAGTTATACGTCGCCTTCCCAAAGCTTATGGATTTAATAGCTTTGACGACATTCAGGTTTTGAGTCCGATGAACAAGGGGATTATAGGTAATCGCAATTTAAATACCGTCCTACAAAAGAAGTTAAATCCAAGTTATTCTCCTTTAATTAAAGCTGGAAAAGTATTCCATGAGGCGGATAAGGTCATGCAAATTCGGAATAATTATGACTTAAAAGTATTCAACGGAGACATTGGTCGAATTCGTAAAATGGATGAGGTGAACCAAGAGTTATACGTTGATTATCAAGGGAATACGGTGGTTTACGATTTTGCGGATTTAGATCAGATTGTATTGGCTTATTCGGTGAGTATTCATAAATACCAAGGGAGTGAATGTCCTTGTGTGGTCATTCCAATTCACAATTCTCACTATATGATGTTGTTTCGAAATCTGCTTTATACGGGTATGACGCGTGGAAAAAAAATGGTGATTTTGATTGGGACGAAAGAGGCTTTGGGTTCTGCGGTGCGGAATAATAAGGCGGGGAGGCGTTATACAGGTCTGAAGGATGTGTTGGGGAAATTTTAAAAGCAAAACTCAGATATGCCATATTTGCATTCAGAAAAGAGCAGAAAAAATACGAATTATCAGCACTTCAACAAAAAGTAAATATGGCATATCTCAAATAAGAAGAATTACTTCTGCCGCCCCTCCAAAACCGCCTCAATTTCCTCTAATCGAAACCCCTTCGCCTTCAACAAAATCAAAAAGTGATACAGCAAATCTGCCGCTTCATTCTTAAATAAATCTGTATTATCGTCCTTTGCTTCAATCACCAATTCCACAGCTTCTTCTCCCACTTTTTGCGCTACTTTATTAATTCCACGACGAAATAGCTTGTTTGTATAACTCTGTTTATCATTAGAATCAATTCGTTCAGATATAGTATTTTCGAGTTTATACAAAAATCCTTTTGCCGTTTCTTCTTTAAAACAAGAAGTTGCCCCCGTGTGGCAAGTCGGTCCATTTGGTAATGCTTTTATCAATAAAGTATCTGCATCACAGTCTATTTTTATGTCTTTTACTTTTAAAAAATTACCTGAAGATTCGCCTTTTGTCCACAGTCTTTTTTTGCTGCGCGAATAGAAGGTAACTCTATTTTCTTTGATTGTCTTTTGATATGCTTCCTCATTCATATAACCCAACATTAAGACTTGTAAAGTCTCTGCATTTTGTATAATAACGGGTACTAATCCATTGCCTTTTTGAAAATCTATATTCATCACTTTTAATTATTTTACTTTTAAATGAAATCCAACCTCTAAAATCTTAATTCAAACGTACTGGAACATTCTGATTAACCAAATAATTCTTCAAATCAGGAATTGCAATTTCCTCATAGTGAAAAATACTTGCCGCTAGTCCTGCACTTGCTTCTGTGTTGGTGAAAACATCTCTAAAATGTTCCATACTTCCCGCACCGCCCGAAGCAATCACGGGAATGCCGATAGATGCACTCACTTTTTCCGTGATTTCTAAAGAAAAACCTGCTTTTGTTCCGTCGCTATTCATTGAGGTCAGGAGAATTTCACCCGCACCCAATTGTTCTCCCAATTGTGCCCAAGCGAGTGTCTTTTTATCTGTTTTCGTACGTCCACCGTGAATATAAGTCCACCAAGTATCCGCCTCTTTTTTAGTATCAATGGCTAAGACGACGCACTGGCTACCAAACTCATTTGCGATTTCTGTTATCAATTCTGGTCGCTTCACTGCTGCCGAGTTGATGCTTACTTTATCTGCACCCGCACGAATCATTGCAGCGGCGTCTGCCAGCGTGCTAATCCCTCCACCGACGGTAAATGGGATGTTGATTTCGGCAGCAATCCGCGTCACCAACTCAGACAAAGTTTTACGCTTTTCGACAGTCGCGGTAATATCTAAAAATACCAGTTCATCTGCACCTTCGTAGACGTATCTTTTTGCCAACTCAATCGGGTCCCCCGCATCTCGAATTCCTTCAAAATTTATTCCCTTAACTGTCCTCCCATTTTGGATATCCAAGCAAGGAATTATTCGTTTTTTTAACATTATTTTGGTTTTGTATCCTATCCCGAAATTCTTATGTGTTTGTATGAATTTTAGCAACAAAATTCAAGAAAAATCTGCTAATTCTTTTAATGAAATATTTCCTTCATAATATGCTTTTCCTACAATTGCCCCCGCACATCCAATCGCCTTTAAACGCTTTAAATCTTCCAGATTAGAAACACCGCCACTTGCAATCAATTGGATATCAGCATTTTGTAAAATATCCCTATACAAATCTTCCGAAGCTCCTTGTAACATTCCATCC
>CAZQTE010000204.1:5664-10131 GCA_964595615.1 uncultured Saprospiraceae bacterium | reverse complement strand
AGTCTAAAACAGTCCAAGTACGAACAATTTTGAATAAGTTGTCAGATGTGTCATTTCCACATAACTCTAAAAACTCGTCAGAAGAAGATACTGCAAAATTACAGTATTGTCCTTGAGCTACAGAAGGAACACCAGAACCTGTGTTAGCTAAACAGCCAGCACCCATTTCTGTTCCGTCTAATGCGCCATCAATAGCATCAGAGTCATCACCTAAAACAACAGCGTTACACTGAGGAGCGATAGCTGTAGCAGCAGTAATATTGTTGTTAGACGCGTATTGGTCACAAGACCATGCGATATCCTCAGGGAAATCAACAGTTGTTACACGAGTAATTGTGATAGTTTGTGTACAAGGAGCAGATACGTTACCTACAGCATCAACAGCAATGTATTGACGTGTAATAACAGTACCAGTAGTACAATTATCATCATCGTTTGTAGACTGATCAACGATAGAAATTTCAGCACCAGCACAGTTATCTTCTGCTACCACACTAGCACCAACAGCAGGAACTGCAGCAGTACAATCGATAGCTATATCAGTACAAGTGATAATTGGAGCTGCTTTGTCTTCGATAGAGATAGAACCCCAACAGAAGTTTCCTGTTGCAGTTGCACCTTCATAAACACGTACTGTATAGTTAGTGTTAAAATCGTAGTCAACACCTGAAAGAATTGCAGGAGCACCTTCAGCTAAAAGAAAAGGTCCGTTGAAGATTTGAACGAAATCGCCCGCATCTGCTTCAGATACCATATCAGCAGAAATAGTAACGTTACATTGTCCGTCAGCAGGAGCTGCTGGCACAGAGATTTGTACGTTGTCATTACAACTGATTTGTGCACTAATAGTGTTAAAAGACATTAACACCATCAATGGAAGAAAAAGACATCGAAATGCCTTTACGAAAGTAAAATTCGTTTTTTCCATAAGATTATAATTTGTTAATTTAAAAAGCTAAAAAAATAAAGATTTAGAAAAAATCTGTTCATGTTCATGTGTGACAAAATGTGTAAGTCTTTCAGAGAACAGATGTATATTTTTATTTCACGGTATTGAATAAATAGTTCTAAATAATCTGGATTAATGATTATGTTCCTATTTCCCGTGTTGTATATGTGTAAATTTTAAAGAATTTTATTCCAATATTTCAAAGGACTTCTCGGCACTTTTGCGCGAAACATTGTGGTTGAACAGCCCGCTTAAAACTGCCCAACAAACAAATATATAGAAAAAACTAAACCAATTACAAATATGATCTAACTACGCAATTACATTTGCTTTATTCAAATAAAAATACTTTTTAATGCGTTAGACACTTATATGTCTTTTTTATATAAAAAATCTTCATTTTAACATAAAAACAATATATTTACATAATTTCATTTTTCATGAAAAAAACATATAATCGCATTTAGCTTTTTTTTAAGGAAGACTAAAAATAGCTATACACATTAGCTATTTTTATCGCATATCAATAATATTAAAATTATTCTATTGTCTATAAAAAAATGGCATATTTAAAGGTAAATTATTTATTTGCAAGTCTACTCCGAGAATTAAAAAGAAATCAGAATTGTAATAAATAATCTTATTCAAAAATACATAAGTCATTGATTAACAGAACTTTTAAAATATTATTTTTTAAAAACATGATAATGCTTTTTCTATAAAATTGACTTTTCAGAACGGACTCATTCTTAAATTGAAAACTATTAAAAGAAACTAATTGTTAAGGATATTGTACTTTTGCAGCCGCAAGCTATAATTGCAATATTTTGTACATTTTTCAGAAAATTAAACTTAAATATAATGTCAGACGCATTAGATAAAATCGACCACGCTTTAGTTCAAATGGCTATTCATTCTGCCGCATACGATAAGGACATTGAAGCAATCATTCATACAGAAAAAGGAGACATCCATTTAGACCTTTTCGCGACTAAAACTCCTAAGACAGTTAAAAACTTTGAAGAACTAGCAAAGGCTGGTTATTATGACGGTTTGAACTTTCACCGTGTTATTCCAGATTTCATGGTACAAGGTGGCTGCCCTCATGGTCGCGGTACAGGTGGACCAGGGTATCAGTTTGAAGATGAATTTCACCCAGAATTGAGACACGACGGACCAGGCGTATTGTCTATGGCAAATGCAGGTCCAGGAACAAATGGGAGTCAGTTTTTCATCACTCATGTTGAAACAGGCTGGTTAGACGGTAAGCACACTGTATTTGGTAAAATTAAAGGGGACTCTGATATGTCAACGGTGAATGACATTCGCAATGGAGACCAAATTTTAAGCGTAGAGATTATTGGGTAATATTATTTATTGGTTTATTGTGTTGATTTGTTAATTTAAAGAGACACAATAAACCAATAACATACTTAACAAATCAACACATTTCCTTACCTTTGCGCCGTTTTTCGGTAGCAACGAACTTTTCCCTTCCGAAAGCATTAAATATTATCACGAAATTATTCGACAATTTTCGATTTCATATATAGTGTAAATCGTAAATCAAAAATCGTAAATCATATGGCATACGACCTCATAGTAGTAGGTAGCGGACCTGGCGGATACGTAGCAGCTATTCGCGCTTCCCAATTAGGCTTGAAAACAGCAGTAGTAGAACGTGAAAACCTTGGTGGTATTTGTTTGAACTGGGGCTGTATTCCTACCAAAGCGTTAATTAAATCTTCACAAGTTTTTGAATATGTCAATCATGCTGCCGATTATGGTATCACTGTAGGCAAAGCGAAAATGGACTTTACGAAAATGATTGGTCGCAGTCGTAATGTTGCGGCGGGTATGAGTAAAGGTGTGAACTTTTTGATGCGTAAAAACAAAATTGACGTTATCGAAGGTACTGGTAAATTGGTACGCGGCAAAAAAGTCGAAGTAACGGACAAAGACGGCAACAAAAAAACACACGAGGCGAAAAATATCATCATTGCAACGGGTGCGCGTGCGCGTGCATTGCCAGGTTTGCCAATTGACGGTAAAAAAATCATTGGCTACCGTGAGGCAATGACCTTAAAGACGCAACCTAAATCAATGGTGGTTATCGGTGCTGGTGCTATCGGTGTTGAGTTTGCTTATGTTTACAACTCTATCGCAACGGAAGTAACGGTGGTTGAATACATGGAAAACGGCTTAGTGCCACGCGAAGATAAAGACATCAGTAAGGAATTGACAAAAATCTATAAGAAGAAAGGCGTCAAAGTCATGGCTAATACCAGCGTGGAGTCTGTAGATATCAAAGGTAAAGGCTGTAAGGTTACTACTAAAAACCGCAAAACTGGTAAAGAGGAAGTTATCAACTGTGATGTAGTCTTGTCTGCGGCAGGTGTTGCGCCAAATACGGAAAATATTGGTTTGGAAGAGCTTGGTATCAAAACTGAGCGCGGTTTCATCTTAACGGATGATTACTACCAGACTAATGTTCCTGGCGTTTATGCTATTGGTGATGTCTTGAAAACACAAGCATTGGCTCACGTAGCGAGTGCAGAAGGTATTACTTGTGTGGAAAAAATCGCAGGTCATAGTCCAGAACCAATCGATTATAACAACATCCCAGGTTGTACTTATTGTATTCCTGAGGTGGCGTCTGTGGGTTACACAGAGGCTGCAGCGAAAGAGGCAGGTTATGAATTGAAGATTGGTAAATTCCCATTCTCTGCCAGCGGTAAAGCACAAGCAGCAGGTGTTGGAGAAGGTTTTATCAAGTTAATTTTCGATGCTAAATATGGTGAACTATTAGGAGGTCACATGATTGGCGCGAATGTAACAGAAATGATTGCCGAAATTGTGAGTATCCGTAAATTAGAAACAACAGGTCACGAAATCATCAAAACTGTACACCCCCACCCTACTATGAGTGAGGCGATTATGGAAGCGGCTGCGGCTGCTTATGATGAGGTGATACATCTTTAGGAGATGTGTTACTAAACTGACATAGGAAAGCCCTTGGAGCGTATGCTTTGAGGGCTTTTATCGTTAATAATTCTCCGTCATCCAATCCGACATCTCAATCATCCGCTCAGACAATCCCTTCCCAAATTCCGTCAGCTGATATTCCACCCTCGGCGGCACCTCTGCATACACTTTCCTACTCACAATATTCGCGGTTTCTAATTTTTTCAAAGTCACTGATAGCATCCGCGAACTAATATCTGGAATGAAGTACTTAAAGCGATTAAAACGCATATTCTGATGATAAGCTAGATTAAAAATAACCAACATACTCCACTTATCCGTAGCCATAGACAAGACTGTCCGAATCGGACAAGCCCCTCTCTGTTCATGAAAGTCGCGCGATTTAATGAAAAAATCTTTCGTCTTTTTTTTCAGTATATCGTCCTGATTATCAACATTAGTTACCATACAGTTACTTGATTATGAATAAGTTACTTCTTGTGAGAACGACAAAAAGAACTTACCTTCGTTTACAATAGTTACTAAAAGTAACC
>CAZQTE010000204.1:0-5564 GCA_964595615.1 uncultured Saprospiraceae bacterium | reverse complement strand
AGCAACAACTTAATGATTTAGATAAAAAACTAAATAAACTCTTCACCAACTTAGAGAATTACTCCACCGAGCAACTCTGCAAAAAGCCTGCACCTGATAGTTGGTCTGCTATTCAAGTCTTGCATCACCTGATATTATCAGAGAAGTATTCGCGGATGTATTGTGAGAAAAAATTGAGCTTTAATCCTAAACTAAAAAAAGCAGGTATCGGGACTTCTCTAAGGACAAAATTTGTCAATTTCTACCTCAATTCTCCTTTCAAAGCACCTGCTCCCAAGATGATTGACGGGGATAATTTACCGACAGAAGATACACTTGACAATGTGCGTCAAATCTGGTTTGGAGAACGCGCCAAGCTTGCAAAATTTATCCAAGATTTACCACAAGAACACAGAGATAAAGAAATTTACAAACATCCTCTTGGTGGTCGTTTATCTATCGACGGCATGATGCAATTTTTTAATGCACACTTTGACAATCATGAAAAGCAAATTTATCGAGCACTGAAGTAATTCGCTTGGTTCTTCGTCATATCGTCTGAGGGTGACATAACGAAGCATTTTTCTCTTTACAAAATCCTTCAAAGGCAATAAATGCTTTTGAAGGATTTTGTCGTTTATTGACTAATCTAGAGGCTGGATTTACCAATGAGTCATTTTTTTAATATGTTTTTTATCTTTCTACAACAAATCCACCTACCTTTGCGTAAAATATACGCAGCTATTTCCTTTCCGGAACTCAAATTGCAAGCATTAAACTTTACAAACATATAAGAATCTCAACACAATTATATTTCCCTATGTTGAAAGCTATTCTCCCCGCATTTTTTACTTTTTTTACTCTTCTTTTATCCGCACAACAACTGCCGGACTTTAAGATTATGGACTCTCCTGGTCAATTGAAAATTGCCGATAGCCAAATTACAGATAAAGAAGGTTGGACACACTTTTATAGTAGTTCAAATAATGAAATTTTACTTTCGGTACATGCAGGTGAGGCGAATATTGGTTCTATCAAAGAGGGTTTGACTATCACTTCTGGATTGTTAGGAAGTTACGGTAAATCTGCTCAAGACTTGACGGCAGCAGACTATGTAGAAGATACTCACCGCTGGTTCGTTTTCAATCGTTATTTTCGAATGGAACGCGCGGCAGAGATTGATACAACTTTGCGTATTCGCTTTTACTACAATGAAAAAGATATTAAAGACGTAGGCAATAGTGTTGCGGAATTAGAGGAAAAAATAACAAAACCAGAAGATTTAAACTTCTTTACGATTTCTGAAATTAGTACTCATCCATTTACGGAAAGTGCCAACAAAAATGGTGGAAAATTCACGCTACATCATCCACCGAGAGGTGCTGCGCCAAGCTGGTTTCCTGGTTTATTTAGCGGCTGGAAATATGCAGAAATGAGCGTTAACTCTATGAATATCAGTGGTGGTGGCGGAAAATACATCAAACCATTTGACGGTCGATTTACAGCAACAGGTTTTGTTAAAACGCGCAGTGGCGAACCTTTAGAAGGTGTAGAAATTTTAGAAGCTGGAAATATTGTAGCGACTACTGATGCCAATGGATTCTATGAAGTAGACGGCTTAGTAAAAAATGAAAATTATAAATTTTCTCCTCGCTTAAATGCACAAGCTTCACGCGGTGTGACGGTATTAGATATGGCTTATTTACAACGTGGTCTGAAAAAAACAAAGCTACTCAAAGACCCTTGGATGCAAATCGCTGCAGATGCAAATTATTCCGATTTTTTGACAGGCTCAGATATGTCTAAAATGCGCGATGCTATTCTCCATACAGACACAACTTTCATGGGGAATGGTGCTTGGCAATTCGTGACAAAAGGTTATGAATTTCCTGGTTATGGAGACCCTTTCAAAGTAGGCATTCCAGAAAGTCATGGTGTGAATAAAGTAAAAGAAGACATTAAAAATCTAGATTTTACGGCTATTAAGACGGGTGATTTGGTGAGTGCCGAAAAATTTCCAAATGACCCTCCTTTAGATATTAATCCTGTTTTTGAATTATCAGATGAAGTATCTTGTGGAACAGGAGATACAGTCTTGGTCGACTTGACTGTAAAAGAGTTTCGTCGTTTAATGGGTTTTCAATTCAGTATTGAGTGGGATGATGATATTTTACAATTTTTGGGTGCAACGGATTTTAATTTGTCGGGTTTAGATGAAAATAGCTGCGGAATGCGCTACCGCAATGAAGGAAAACTGGGAATAGCTTGGACGACAATTTCTCAACGCGGCACCTCAGTCAAAGACGGTACGACTATCTGTCGTCTCAAATTTTTAGCGAATGGTAAAAATGGCGAAACAACTCGATTAGAGTTTGGAAAATATCCTACAAAAATTGAAATATTACGAGATAATTTTAGCGCAGCAAATGCATTATTGAGTGTCGGAAATGTTATCATTGATAATCAATCTCCCTTACAACTCGCAGATATTGATATCCGAAATATCTCTTGTGCTGGCCAAAAAGACGGTGCAATTAACCTTAGTGTGAAAGGTAGTAACAACTATCGTATGAAGTGGAGTAATGGAAGTAATAAAACGTATCTCACAAATCTACCTGGAGGAAAATATAATGTAACTGTCTATGATTCAGAGCTTTGTCCACTGGTCAGTGAAGACTTCGTGGTCAATGAACCACAGTTGTTACGCATGGGTGGTAGTCAAACTTTCCCTATTACTTGTCCAGGTGCCAATGACGGGCGTATTGAAATCCGCGTTTTGGGAGGAACTGAACCCTACTCTTTTGCATGGTCAAATGGTGCAATTACTCAGAATCTCAGAGGCTTAGCAGCAGGAAATTATGATTTGACGATAACTGATGCAGAAGGCTGTCAGGCTTTCGAAAAATTTAAAATGGAAAGTCAAGGTGATATATTTTTAGGAATTTCACTCAGTGATGAAACAACTTCTGGAGGTAATAATGGAGCTATCCGCATTAATAAAATAATAGGTGGAAAAGAACCATTTCTTTACGAATGGAGTAATGGTGGGAATACTAATAGTATCGATAATCTACAAGCTGGTGATTATGCCGTGACGATTTATGATAGCGAAGGATGTGAGAATAAACTAACTTTCGAAATCCAAAATGTCAATGGGAATACACCGCAAACGTTCACTTTTGACATTCAAAGCGAACCTGTGGTCGGTGGAGAAACTTCCTATTTCAAAATCGTCAGTCCTACTAATCAAAATGTAGGTTTTAAGATGTTTGATATGCGCAGTAAGCAGATTAAAAATGAATCTCTTGCACTATTGCGAGGAAATAATACGCACTACTTTAAAGCACCTGAAGAGGAAGGAACTTATCTTTTACAGATTTTACCAAGTACGGGCGGGGTGCAGTCCGTGCGGGTCGCTGTTAAATAATTTTGAATTTTGAATGATAAATTAATTAGGTGAATTACAAACTTCTCTTTCCTACCTACCGCAATCGCTATCTTTTCGTAAAAGAAAATTTAGCTGATTTTGGTACACATAAGACTTTTAAAAAAACGCTTAATTTAGGTACAGGTGAGGGCGATTATGACCCAATGATTGCAGCCTGCACCAATGAGTTGATTTCTTGCGATATTAATGAGAATGACATTCGGTTTGCGAAGCAATTAAATGCTCATCTAACGAATACAAACTATCAAACTGAGAATGCGCTACAACTCTCTTTTGCAGATGACACTTTCGACCTTTTGGTATCCATTGATGTGATGGAACACGTCGGTCAACCTGAGCGCATGACAGAAGAAATCGGACGCGTATTACGCCCTGGAGGACTTGCTTTTATTAGTTTTCCGCAACTTTTCTTCCCCTGGACTTATGACCCCATAAATCGTATCCTGAGTAATTTCACAGATAAAAAAATCTCACAAGGCGCTTATGCTTTTGGACATGAATATCTGATAAATGGTAATGAATTTCGGGCTTGGGCAGAGAAAAACGGCATGGAAGTTTTAAAAGAAAAGAATTTAAGTGGTTATTTCACGGCAGCTTCTGAGATGTATTGGACGGGTATTATTCAACGTATTTTTAAAGATAATGCTGGCAATGTATCAGGACAAGAAGAAAAGAAAATGAAGTTGCGTCCTTCGACTAATGAACCTGCCTTGGTCGCCTTGACTGATGCTTTTATCAAGTTAGATTACTCTCTTTTCAAAAACTCAAAATATTCCGTTGGGAAGGGTTTTGTGGTGCGAAAAAAACGCCGTAAGAACTAGACCTCACGCACTAATCCTATTAAGAGAACTCTTTTTCGTCAAATTATCGCTCTTTAAGTGAATGAAGATAGTATTTTTTAAACTTTTCGGGATTTGATTGTTTACCTTTGTGTTCTTATCTTTCAGAAAGATTTGAAACTTAATATATTTATTAACTGACCGTTTTCGCGTATACCGTCAACTGACAACAATCAAACTATGCAAAAAGTAGTTAAACCATACGAGCCAGACAGTAGTAAGAAAGAACAAGTCTCTAAAATGTTCGATAATATTGCACCGAAATATGACTTACTCAACAGAGTCTTGTCACTCGGTATTGATACCATTTGGCGTAAGAAAATGATTGAAAAAATTCGGTCAATTAATCCTAAGCAAATCTTAGATGTGGCAACAGGAACAGGTGATGTTGCTTTGGAAGCGCAGAAGAGATTACAGCCAGATTTCATAACAGGAGTCGATATTTCTCATGAGATGTTAGAGG
Organism: uncultured Saprospiraceae bacterium; assembly: GCA_964595615.1. Taxonomy (GTDB): domain Bacteria; phylum Bacteroidota; class Bacteroidia; order Chitinophagales; family Saprospiraceae; genus JAHDCG01. The sequence goes on along the minus strand of CAZQTE010000204.1, from coordinate 835 downwards.
TTGGCCGCAAAAAAATTCAAAAGAAGGGTCTCTCCGACTCTATTCGTTTGGATATGGGAGATTCCGAAAATCTGCCTTATGATGATAATAGTTTTGATGCAGTGACAGTGGCTTTTGGAGTCCGTAATTATGAAAACTTGGAAAAAGGAATGCGTGAAATGAATCGCGTTTTGCGCCCAGGTGGGAAGTTGGTTGTTTTGGAATTTTCTCGACCTACTATGTTTCCTTTCAAGCAGTTGTATAATTTTTATTTTAAAAATATACTCCCAACTATAGGTAAATTGACTTCTAAAGACCAACGTGCTTATTCTTATTTGTATGAGTCTGTACAGGCATTTCCTGATGGGAAAGATTTTTTGTCAGTGATGGATAAGACGGGTTATACTAATTCGGATTTAGAGCCTTTGACTTTGGGGATTTGTACTATTTATACGGGAGAAAAGGCTTAAGTTTAGGCTCAAGTATCAAATTCAAACTTTTCACCATAGCATTGACTGAATTAGTATCGGGCACTCAATTTACACAAGAAACAATATTTTTAGCATTTATCCTAAGTAGTAAGTCAAGCTAATTGTGATAAGTTCGCGTGAGGGAATTTTTTGTCTGTTGTTTTTTAAAAATTCTTGCATAGCCCAGCTACGGAATAATTTTTAAAAAGCAACAGGCGAGAAATTATCCGCGCCAACTTATCGTAATTGGTTTGACTTACTACTAAGTAAGTGCCTGACATTATTTATTCCGATAAATTTGAGAGAGAGTTTTTTTGATAGTTTTCTTTTAAAAATCGTTGCATGGTCTGCATCACGCGACTATTTTTAAAAGGAAAATAGTGGAA
>CAZQTE010000203.1:0-10145 GCA_964595615.1 uncultured Saprospiraceae bacterium | reverse complement strand
ATTCCTATCGGGAAACAAGTATAATGGCTCAAGTTATTGAATTACTTTTACTAAACAACTAAAAAGCAGACCTAATCAATAAGCATCCCTCCAAAATTACAAAAAAACAAGCATATCCAAAAAACAAAGGGCGCAACTCCCGTTGCGCCCCTGTTAAAATAATTGCCAAACTATTTATATCTGAAAGAAATCGAAAGACTTTAAAGTTTTGCAGTCTTTCATTTCGATTTTATCTCATAATCTGAACATATCCCGACATCATTTTACCACCTTCATAGCGTAGTACGTAGAAATAAGTACCGTCTGGTACATCATTAAAACGCCATTTTCCGCGCCAGTTATTTTGGTAATTTGTAGTCTCGTAGATAGTGATACCACGACGGTCGTAAATGCTTAGAGTATTGTTTTCAAACTGTTCTAAGCCTTCAATCATAAAGGTTTCATTGATACCGTCTCCGTTTGGAGAGAAACCACTTACTGGTCTTGGTTCTTCACATTCTACGTAGATGTTCGTTGTTGCACTAGCACAATCTTCACCAACACATAGGTAGTAAGTCAATATGTCGTCACCACAGTAATCTTCTACAGGACTGTACAAAATTGTGTTGTCATGATTGATGTCAATATATCCTTGATTTGGTGTTCTCTGTACTCCAAAGTCTGTAATATCGCTCATGACAATATCATTTTCCGTCACTTTTAACAAGATAGGAACATTCATTTCTGTTGTAAAGAAATCATCATTTACCAGTGGTGGACTAACAATCTGCTGCGTAGCAACCACATTGATAACTAAGTAAGTCGTATCACATACGCCATACTCATCACAAGCGATTACCGTTAATGCATCTTGTCCTTCTGCCACACCTGTATATTCAAAACAACCACCTGGAGCCAATGCTAGACCTACATTATCGCAGGTTCCACAAATGAATTCAATATCAAAAATATCACCTGGTAATTCTGCAGTATCAGGACAGAATGTACCCATTTGTTGCTCTGGAATTGTTATCTCAACTGTTTCTGAAGTCAAGCAGTGACCGTTTACAGTGAGAGTATCTGCACATCCGTCATTATCTGTAAAGATTAAAGTATTCACGCCTTCATTTACTAATAATTGTGTGCCTTGAGGAATGAAAGTGGAACTTACATCCAAAGTACCCATTGCACTCGTCGCATCTTGTGTCACTAACATGTTACCATAAGTATTACCTGGTAAACCTCCGCTGATAGTTTGAGTAGCCATATCAATTGACCATTGACCAAAGAAGTCTAAAGAATTCATCAATGAAATCAATTCTGAGCTATTGTTGAATGTACCCGTTTGTGGGGTTCCATTCACCATCCAATTAGTCAATGTATACGGTCCGTTTTCGCCATTGTCAGGGACAAGTGCATAATTGTAAACGAAATTTGTATCAAAGTCGCAGCCACTCAATGAGCTTGCATAATCAGCACCATTTAAATTGATATCCCAAGAGATAACAGTTGAGAATGGAACATCTAAGCAGAAACCAATAGGATTTTCACAATCTGTTGTTCCTGCATGGTCTACCTCCGCTGCAACTAAGTTAGAACAACCACTAGGGTCACAATCTTCAACAACCTCATAGCTTAAGATTGCTTCACAAGAATTGGCATCGCTAACTGTCACGCCATATTCTCCAGCAGTTAATCCAGATGCGATATTCGTATCTGATATTTCAAAAGCCCAAGCATAAGTATATGGCGCAGTACCTCCGATTACATTTAAACTAATCGTACCGTCATCACCCTCGCAAGTTTCGCTTGTGATAGTTTCTATAACAAACATCAACTCTGGAGAGTCGATAGTAAAGGTTTCTACTGCAGAACAAGTTGCTGACTCTGTTATAGTTACAGAGTAATCACCTGGAGGCAAGTCCCAAATTGAACTTGTTGTTGCGCCCGTTGACCATTCGTAAGTATAGCTTTCTGTTGTTTGTATTTCAGCAGAACCCGTTTCATCACCACCACAAATAATATCTTGACTATCAGCAGTATATGTTAAGTCACAAGATGAGCAATCAGTGTCAACGACAATGTTTTCTAAAGCAGCGGTACATCCTTGTCCGTCAATAACCGTAACGCTAAAGCTTCCAGGGAATAAGTCATTTGCAAACGCATTTGAAGAAACATTTGGAGACCAGAAGTAAGTTAAATCTCCTGAGCCACCCTCAATAGATAGCATAATCGCACCGTCGCCGCCTTCACAAGTTTCATCTACTACTATTGGATTGATAACAATCGCAGCTGGTTCAGTGATAAACACACTTAAGTTAGCAGTACAGTTTCCACTTTCTTCCGTTACGATATAATTACCAGCTGGTAAACCCGAAAGTGGAGTAGTGCCAACAAGAATATTCGTCATTGTATACACATTGTAAGTAGTACCTGTAGTAGAGGTAATCTGTCCGTCAGAACCACCATTACAAGTAACATCGCTTATGCTAACATCATCGTTTTCAAGAGGTGGTAATTGAGCATCAGAAATTGTGAAAGACTCAACTATTTGACAATCTGGAATTCCATTATCTGTAACTGTTACTGAGTATGTTCCTGCTGTTAAGCCTGTTGCAATTACATTGTTTGAAATGCCGTCTGTCCATTCAAATGATAGAGGACCTTCAGCACCAACTACACTAAATTCAACACTTCCAACACCGAAACCACATAGGTCATCGGCAGTTTGTATTCCAGACAATTCTAGTACACATGGCTGAATGACAGGTGTTACTGTTACGTTTAAGTAAGTCGTATCACAATCTGTAGTTGAACCATTAAAACAGTTAATAACACAAATTTGGTCTGGAGATAATCCTTCAAATCCGTCACCTGGAGTTAATGTCAAGCAGTTATCGTCTAAGTTACTTGCAATTACTGTATTCGCATTTCCTGCATTACAGAAAGTAGAAGAAGTAATTGTTCCATCGATATTGAAGACGCTTTCGTCAATACAGTAATCTGTTTGACCATTAGCTAGTGCGACATCTACTTGGTCTGCACAACCATTCTCTTCAATATTAAAGTATATTTTTTCGTCACAGTTATCCACATTAGGAAGATTGACTACCATTAAGTAGCTACCTGGAGGTAAATCTGTCACGACGTTTCCTACTTCATTTTGATTACCATAGTTTGGTAGTAAAATGAAATCGTAAATGTTTTCAGAAAGTTCAGTAGTAATCGAGATAGAACCATTGTTATTATTACAGTCCGAGTCAACAATAATAACTTCGTCAATTACGATATTTGGACAATCACAAATGTCATTAACAGTAATCACTTGAGATTGGAAAACGCTATTTCCACAGTCGTCCTCAGCTAACCAAGTACGTGTGATAACATAACCACAATCCAATGCATCTTGTGTTTCAATGAATGATAATTCAGGGTCTGCACAAGCATCAGTAGCAGTTACATCCGCCACATCAGGAACAGTTTCTCCGTCTACTAGATTAATTGTTACATCAGCAGGCACTCCTGTCAAAATAGGAGCTTCTGTATCTGTAATAACAACTGTTACGCAGTATTCTGATTGGTTGCCACATGGGTCTTCAGCTTTCCAACAACAGTCCATACGAATAATAAATCCGTCTTCTTCACAGTCTCCAAGCTCTGTCATTTCCATGAAGGCTACCTCTAAAGGTTCGTCTACACAATTATCAATTGCTGTAGCTGGTGCATCCATTAGATTTACCAATTCTGAACAATCATAAGTAATCGTACTACCGCTTGGTACACCTACTAAGTCTGGGTGGTCAACTGTAACAACTGGACCAACTGTATCGATTACAGTGATTAATTGGTCATGAGTTACTACATTACCACATTCATCTGTTGCTACCCAATTTCTTTCGATTGTAAACTCAGTTGCACATTCGCCAGCCATGATAGTTTCTTCGAATTCGATTTCAACTTCATAACAGTCGCTAATAGGAGTAGGGTCCATTGGTGCAGGAACGTTTTCATCACATTCCAATGTAATATCTGGAGCTAAATTAGTCAATTCCAACTCTGGAACTTCTACTAGAATAGTCTGCATTTCCATGATTTGATTGCCACAAAAATCGTTAGCAACCCAAACACGTAAGATTTTATAATTGTTACAGATGTCACCGATAATAGTTTCCCCAAAATCAATAGTTACTTCGTAACAATCGCTTGTAGGTTGAGGTTCCGCTACAGGTGGTACATCGTCTGTACAATCAATTGTAATATCCGCAGGAACTCCTGTTAAGCCTAATTCTTCTACTTCAACAGTAATAGTTTGTGCTTCTGTAGTTACATTACCACATTCATCCGTTGCAGTCCATGTACGCAAGATTTCATAAGTATCACAAATAGAATTTAGTACAACTTCGCTGTATTCTAACTCTATCTCGTAACACTCGTCATTAACAGTTGGCGTAGCTGGGTCAGGAATGTTATCACAAGTAACCGTTACATCTGCAGGTACACCTGAGATTTCAACTTCGTCTACCATGACGTCAATAGTATATTGCTCCATTGCCATTTGACCACAATCATTCATTGCTGTCCACTTACGAATGATTTTATAATCTTCGCAAATGTCACCAACTATTACTTCTTCATAAAGTGTATCTAAATTATGACAATCGTGAGAATAAGTCACCATTGGTGGATCCATTAAATCTTCACATTCTAATGTTACATCCGAAGGAACGCCAAAGATTTCTAACTCAGGTGTTTCGATATAGATGTTGTATTGTTCCATTGTCATGTTACCACAATCATCAATTGCAGTCCACTTACGCGTTATTTTTAATACATCGCAGCTATCTCCAATTATCGTTTCGTCGAAATCAACCATAATGTCTTCGACACAATTGTCGGTTGCTGTAATGACTGGTGCATCAGGAATTTCATCCGCACAAGTAATCGTAATATCTGCTGGTACAGTGCCCGAGAATACTGGTGCATCATCATCGCTTACCACGATATAAATTTCTAAAGTATCTGCATTACCACAGTTGTCCGTAGCAACCCAGCCACAGTACATTTGTTGTAAGAAACCGTTTTCTGCACAATCGCCTACAGTAATTAAGAAGTCTTCGAAAGTTACCTCTGGGTCAGGGTCACAAACATCTGTAGCTTCAACATCATCAGCTCCATATACAGGAATATCATCATTGCAAGAGAAGAAAATAGTGTCACCATCCATTAAACCAATAAGGTCAGGATTTACAATGGTAATTGTTGGTGCTGTATTATCTGTAGCATTTAAAGTTTGCGTGTGTGTAGAAGAATTTCCACAGTCATCAGTTGCTACCCAAGTACGTACAATTGTAATACCTGAACAGTCGCCTGTTGCCGTATCCATTGTTTCTGTGAAAGTAATTTCAACATCTGTATCACAGTTATCCGTTGCCGTTAATGTTGGAGCAGTACCAAAGTTAGGGTCACCGCATGATACATCTTCATCTGCAGGAGGATTTACAAAAGCAGGGGCTTGTGCATCTCTAAAAGCAACAGAGTAATCTTCGATTGTAGCACCAGATGCCAGAGCAAATTGTACTGTATTTCCAGTAAAAATATTTGCATCACTATCTAATAATTCATCACCGCCTTGGTCTGGTGTAGCGTAAGTTAAACCAGCTGGCGTATTTGGAATTCCAAAATTTAAAGTATAGTCACCTTGAGGTAAAGACATGAAGCTATATGCACCAGTTAAATCTGTGGTTGTATTTTGTGAAATATCATTACCAGCCATATCTTGACCAACAAGAACAACGGGAACACCACTGAGGCGTTCTTCGCCTGTTTCAAAAATACCATTATTACAATCTTTCCATGCAAAACCCATGATATTACCACCTGCGAAGATAAGACCTGCATTTACATTTGATACTGGATTAGGAGTAGCAGCATCAACAGTGAATACTGCTGTGCTTCCGCCTGTATCAACATCACTATCTACATTATCGTCAGCTCCTTGGTCTTGTGTACTATAATCAAAATCAGTAAGACCTGCTGTTGCTGGGTCAAAAGTTACATAGTAATCTCCAGAAGGAACACCTGTGAAAGTATAAGCACCGTCACCTGTGGTTGTTGTCGTAGCGATTACTACATCATTATCATCATATAGAGTAACAGTGACGCCATTTACAGTAGGTTCTGAGCCTTCCTGAATGCCGTTTTCATTGACATCATTAAATACTAAACCAGAGATAGTCGTCATTGCTTGTACAAATCCACCGTCAATAACAACAGGCGTCATCGGGTCAAAACTTGTAATGCTTACTGTTCCTGTTGCTGAGATATCAGAATCTATTGTATCGTCTCCACCTTGGTCTTGTGCTGTTGGACTTATCTCTGTCAATCCGTCAACATTAGTTGTTTCATCAAAAGTAATAGTGTAATCACCAGCAATAACACCAGTAAATACATAATCTCCATTTGAGTCAGTCATTGCTGTCGCAACAACATCTCCATTACTATCAATAAGGCTTACAGTTACACCCTCAAAAGGAGTATCACCTGCATCTTGGATACCATCACCGTTATTATCGTTGAAAGAAGAACCACTAATAGTTCCTGTTGGTTGGAAGAAACCTGCATCAAAATCTGCAGTTGGATTTACTGCTGGGTCAAATGTAAATACATCTGTTTCACCTGCATTAGCGTCTGCATCACTATCAATAGTGTCATCGCCACCTACATCCATTGGACTACCACTCAAACCTGTTAAGTTTAAGTCATTCGTTGTTGCATCAAAGTCAATAAAGTAATCACCCGCTGGTACATTTGTAAATGCATACATACCCGAACCGTCTGTCACGACAGTTTGCTCAGGCGTAGTATTTCCGTCAATGTAAAGTAAAACGGTTACATTACTAATTGCCGTTTCTGAGCCTCCTTGAATACCGTTCATATCCATATCGTTGAATACGAAACCACCAATAGTACCTGCTGGTGCAGCCAATCCACCGTCAATATCTACATCACCATTAATTGGGTCAAAAACGATATCGTCAGAATTCATTGTGGTTGGATTAATGTCACTATCTACAGTATCATCAGCCCCTACGTCCATAGTAGAGATTTCATAATTCAAACCGTCATCATTTGTTGTCGGGTCAATATTAATGTAATAAGTACCTGCAGGAACATTTCTGATATAGTAATTTCCATCCATGTCCGTTGTCGTAGTACCTATAACTACATCATTCTCATCAAACAGAGTTACAGTAACACCTTCTACACCACCTTCACCATTAGCAACACCGTCTTGAATACCATCGTCATTACTGTCTGAGAAGATAGTACCACCAAAACCTGCAATTGGATTTAAATTATCATTAGTAAAACCAGCATCCATATCATGAGAAACCCAACCTGAATCGCCACTTGTGAATGCAATAGAAGGAAAAGTCGTAAAAGCATCACCTGCAACACCAGAAGGTGTCATGATGATATCACTATCATTACGGTCAGGGTCAGTAAACATACCTGTATTCGCAACAGTAATATACATATCGCTGTTCAAACTACCGTCATTTACATCAAACTGTCCGCCTTCACCAAATACTAAGTAGTAATCAGTGTTTAATTCTATATCGTTTCCTCCAAAAGCGTAGGTACCATTTGCGTTAGTTGTAGTAGAACTCACTTCAACACCAGCTGCTGTATATAATGTAACATTGATATTTGCTAAAACTGCTTCATCTCCGTCTTGAATACCATCGCTATTTGCATCATTCCATACAAGTCCACCTACCTCAGAAGGCGCAGTTTCTCCTAAAGTAACCAAACCTCCCAGACCATTTCCTTTCGAAAAAGTAGAAATATCAGAAGTAGAAGAACGGTACAAGACATAACCTTCTGGGCGAACAGTACCGTTTTCGTTGTCCATCCAGTTAACACCACCAGAGTTGAAAAGTGTACTATAAGGGTCAAGGGAAGTTGTAGCTATCTGGTTAGAACCAGGGAAAACTGCTAAATCACCTTGAGCTGTTTCAATGTGTGGAGGGAATGGAATATTGTCACTTGGACCAGCAAAGAAATCCATAAAATAGAATTCTCCACCACCTGGACCTTGTGAATTACCTGCACCAGCAGAAGTCAAAGGACCTGCGGCACCATTCACTTCTTGTTCGAAAGTGCCTGCATTATTATACAAACGTAAGATATCACCACCTGAAACATTTGAAATAAGAGGAGTTTCTCCAACTAAAGGATAGTTACGGTAACCGATTTGGTGTCCCATTCTATCCATAAAACCTAAAATTAAAGAACCATCTGCATCAAATTTAAAATCAGATAGTAAAGGCGTAGGGTAAACTAGTGTTTCTGATCCCGTGCCACTACAAGTAGCAGGAATTGTACTCTCCCAAGGAAACCATCCTGGGAAGTTGTCACAATCATTTTCGTTGGCAGCATAACCTTTAGTATAATCTAAGTCTGCTGTTGCAATCTGAGTAAAAGTCGTACCGTCTAAGCGATATACATAGGCAGTTAAGTCTGATGAAGTACCACCAGCTGTTCCATCACAGTTACCTCCTACATACACTTCTCCACGGTGTACATTCACTGAGAAAGGACGAAACTCTCCATTATTACAAGGGTCTGTTGGTAAAGCAAAACTTGTAACGTCTGCTGCTGTTGGGGCTGTTGCAGGGTCATTGTCACTGTCTAATGCAATTCGATAGACCATTTTATCAAAAAGGTTAACGAAGTAAATAGCATTAGTAATTTCATCAACAGCAATCGCACCAATACCTTCTTTACCCACTTTGTCAAATGCAGTTGCATCATTAGACGGGTCATTTAATTGGTCTGGAAGACCACGTGCAACATTATCACCAATACTACCAACGTTAATACCTATGGTGGCAACATCTATTAAAGGTGTTACAACGGTTGCGTTGATATCGTTGACATCTATTTCGTAAATACCGCCTAAGCCTAAAGGTCCGAGACCAGTATGACGCTTAATGAAAGCGGAAGTATATAATTTTTGTGTAAATCTATTGAAAGCCATACCATATACAGAACCTGTTTCACCAGCATTTGCTAGTTCCAGTGGTTCTACAGAACTGCCAGTATCGTCCCAACGAAACCAAACTACTGTTTTTTCAAAAGAAGGATTATCAGCATCATCAGCTGGAGGCACGGCAGGATTTGGATTTCCATTGACAAAACAAGTCGCTGCCATATATGGATTATCACCATAAAAATCTTCAGCAAATGCAAAACCTGCATCTACGTCACAATTAGGAACTGTGGCCATTTGTGTACCTGTCGTATTATTTACGCCGTCGCTACCACCTTCTGTGTATTGCTTAAGGCTTGTTAAATAACTAGGTAAATGGAACTCGACCCGATATTGGTCACCATCTGTTAGTCCACTAAAAGTGTAGTGACCAAATTCATCAGTAGTCGTACTACTAACAAGGACACTCGCTCCGTTTACGCCAGTAGGCGCAAAAAGATGAACATCAATGTTTGGAATTCCGACAGTACCACTGTCTTCAATACCATCGTAATTGAAATCACCAAAGGCAGTACCGCCTAAATTGCCGGAACCACCTAAACATTCTGTCATTACTGCCGCCATAGAAGAGGGGAGTGCGGCGGCTGACTCGAATTTAGAATTAGATATTAATTCTTGAGGAAAATTTTGGACTAGGGCATTTTGCAATAGTCTCATTTGGTTTGTAATAAAACCGTGTTCGTAGGGATGCTCTGCTTTGGCATTGAGACCGTCAATAGAAGTAAAGCTTAGCAATAAGGCTAACAATACGGATGACGCAGAGACGTAGAAATTACTCATAACAAGTATAAATTTGAGTTTGGCAAAAACCTACGTGGATTTGAAATGGTGTGTAACAATTTGAAAGCCAATGACTTATGCAGTTTTGTTAATGTGGATACTGCACAACTCAACGTAGATGTAAAGTGTGTGTTCAAAATAATTGTTACAGAAAATAGGAAAGGAAACAGTGTAATTCAGTTATTTAAATATAATTAAAAAACACATTTGAAATATGAGTATTCAAAAACTGTGACAAAATCAGCGAATCTTGATTCTTTTTTTGATTCTTTTTAAAATTGATAGGATTTGATATAGAAAGTTTATTCTTTTTGGTGCTTTTATGAGTTTA
>CAZQTE010000202.1:6140-10150 GCA_964595615.1 uncultured Saprospiraceae bacterium | reverse complement strand
TGAAATAGGCAATGAAATCCGCGAACAACTCGAAAGCATCGTTCCCGAATCTGCCAATCAACCTTACGATATGCGTGAGGTCATCGAAGGTATTACAGACGAAGATTCTTTCTTTGAAATTCATAAAGATTACGCGGAAAATATTGTGGTTGGTTTTTCTCGTTTGGCGGGGCGTAGCATTGGTATTGTGGCGAATCAGCCGATGAGTTTAGCAGGAGTTTTAGATGTAGAAAGCTCGAAAAAGGCGGCGCGTTTTACCCGTTTTTGTGATTGTTTTAATATTCCGTTGTTGGTATTGGTAGATGTACCGGGTTTCTTGCCAGGGACTGACCAAGAATGGAATGGTATCATTACTAATGGTGCAAAATTACTTTATGCATTGAGTGAAGCAACAGTACCACGTGTCACCGTCATTACGCGTAAAGCCTATGGTGGTGCTTATGATGTGATGAATTCGAAACACATCGGTGCTGATATGAACTTCGCTTGGCCAGGTGCAGAAATTGCCGTTATGGGAGCAAAAGGAGCATCTGAAATTATCTTCCGCAAGGAAATCAAATCAGCCGATGACCCAGCTGCAAAATTAGCAGAAAAAGAAGCAGAATACGCAGACAAATTTGCTAATCCATACAAGGCAGCGCAACGCGGCTTTATCGACGAAGTTATTTTACCAAAAAATACCCGTCGTAAATTGATAAAAGCCTTTGCGATGTTGGAAAATAAAGCGGTGGCATTACCTAAGAAAAAGCATGGTAATATTCCGTTGTAAGTAACGACAAAATAGTAAGTGTAGTTTCTGGTATTTTTCACATAATTTGCAAATATGTAAACCTACTTAAATCAAATCAATGAATGTATAAAGAAGATTTATTCAAAAATAAAATCACTCTCATCACAGGTGGTAGAAGTGGTATTGGATATGGTATTGCTAAGATGTATTTGCAACATGGTGCAACAGTAATTATTGCCTCACGAAAAGCAGAACTCTTAGCAATAGCGGCAAAAGAATTATCAGAATTTGGAACCTGTGATTATAAAGTGTGTGATATTCGAAAGACAGATGAAATACAAGCTTTAGCTGATTTTATTAAGGAGAAACATGGCGTTTTGGATATTTTAATCAACAATGCGGGTGGACAATTTCCTGCTCCCGCAGAAAATATCTCTGACAATGGTTGGGCAGCAGTTGTCAATAATAATTTGAATGGCACATTTTATATGTCAAGAATTATGGCAAGCAACTTTTTTATACCACAGAAGTATGGAAATATTGTCAATATTATTGCTAATATTTGGCGTGGCTTTCCCGGAATGGCACATACGAGTGCAGCCCGAGCAGGAGTAGATAATTTGACAAAAAGTTTAGCACAAGAATGGGCAGAATATAACATTCGTGTCAATGCTATCGCGCCAGGAATTATCGAATCTTCTGGTTTAGACACTTATCCAAATCACATCAAGCAATATTTTGAAGACATGCGAAAAGCAAACCTTATGGGGCGCTTTGGTACAGTGGAAGATATATCAAATGCAATAGCTTTCCAGACGAGTCCTTTATCTTCTTACATCAGCGGAACAACCATGTATATTGACGGAATGGCGCATCTTTCTGGAGATAGAATGGCGATGTATAGAATGATGAAGAAGACAATGTCAGAACAATAAAAATAGGAAAAAATAATATAAAACAGGTTAACCAAAGACTAAGGAATGCGAAAATAATAGATTCAGAGTCTGGACAGGTCAAATTTTCCTTCCCGATAGCTATCGGGACCAACTTGACGGACTTATTATTTCGTCGTTACTAAGACGAAAAAAGAAATGCACAAGTTGCTCTCAGCACCGTCAACTGTCAATGGACAACCGTCAACCAAATAAAAGATGTTTAGATTAGATGGACAAGTCGCAATCGTCACAGGAGGCGCGCGCGGCATTGGAGCAGGAGTCTGCCGAGTATTTTGCAAAGCAGGCGCGACTGTCGCCTTGTGGGATGTCATAGACGAGGGTGCAGAAACTGCCAAAGAAATAGCAGCAGAAGGAGGTAATATTTTCTTTCAAAAAGTAGATGTTACTGACCAAGAAGCAACAAATGCCGCTGTCGCAGAAATCATCGAAAAGACAGGACGTATCGATATTTTAATCAATAATGCAGGTATCATTCGTGACCGTTCATTTGCAAAAATGACTGAAGGTGAGTGGGATTCAGTGATGAATGTCAATGTTAAAAGCCTTTTTGTCACTGCAAAAGCAGTTTTACCACACATGAAAGCGGCTAACTATGGACGTATCATTTCTGCTTCTTCCGTAAATGCTATGACAGGCGCATTTGGACAGACAAATTATGCGGCGAGTAAGGCAGCCATTCAAGGTTTTACCCGTTCACTCTGTCGTGAAGTTGGAAAATATGGTATCACGGTTAATTGTGTTGCTCCTGGTTTTGTAAAATCAGTAATGTCTGACAGTATGCCAGATGAAGTTATTGCCGCAGGCATTAAAATGATTCCAATTCGCCGCATCGGTACGCCTGAAGATATGGGATACACCTACTTATTCTTAGCTTCAAAAGAAGGAGAATTTGTAAATGGTATCACGCTTCATGCAAATGGAGGAGCTTATCCTGTTTAAAGGGTAGACGGTTTACGGTCGCTTCGCTTGCTTGCCCGTATGGGACGGTGGACGGCACGTGGCTTGCTCCGTAATTAGCATGACTGACTGCTAAGCAGAAATAAATAAAAACTTTAATGAAAGACCGCGTACAATTCGCTCATAGTAGCCGTCAACCGTCCGCCGTCAACCGTCAACCGTAAAAAATGACTATAAAAAATCGTTTTAATCTCGAAGGAAAAGTAGCAATAATCACAGGCTCAAGTAAAGGAATTGGAGAAGCCATCGCACGTGGATTAGCAGAATTTGGCGCAAAAGTCGTCATCAGCAGCCGCAAGCAAGATGCCGTAGATGCTGTAGCCGAAAAATTTCGTGCTGACGGATTAGAAGCAACAGGAATCGCTTGCCATGTAGGAGACGAAGCGCAATTGAAAAACCTTGTTGACCAAACAATTGCAAAGTATGGCGGCATTGATATTTTAGTGAATAATGCGGCTACCAATCCAGTTTTTGAGCAACTCTCAAAGGTAGATACAGGAGCATTTGATAAAATAATGAACGTCAATGTTAAAGCTTGTTTTGTACTTGCCAATCTATGTTTTGGGAGTATGAAAGAGCGTGGTGGCGGTTCGGTTATCAATATTGCGTCTGTAGAGGGCTTGACGCCAAGTACCAATTTAGGATTGTACAGTGTCAGTAAAGCAGCCTTGATTATGTTGACAAAAAGTCAAGGAAAAGAGTGGGGGAGAAAAGGAATTCGCAGTAATGCCATTTGTCCGGGATTGATAAAAACTAAGTTTAGCTCCGCCTTGTGGAACAACGACCAAATTATGGACGTGGTGACGAAACATCTACCGGCAGGTCGCGCTGCAGAACCAGAAGAAATGGCTGGTTTAGCAGTATTCTTAGCGTCTGAGGCGGCAAGTTACTGTACAGGTCAGGTGTTTACGGCTGACGGGGGACATATGATAGCGAGTGGATTCTAAGAAAATTCAAATGCAAGTTTCAAATTCAATACGGCTTTTGCTGAATGAATTTGAATTTCAAAAAATAAAAATGAGTACAAGCAAACCTTATAGCACGAAGCTTTCCCATCTTGTAGATATGAAAGACTATGTTGGTAAAGAATTAGGATTAACAGATTGGGTGCAAGTCACCCAAGATGCCGTTAATCAATTTGCCAAACTCACTGAAGATGAACAATGGATACATGTTGATGTTGAGAAGTCAGCAAAGCATTCGCCGTATAAGAAAACCGTGGCGCATGGCTTCATGGTTTTGTCTTTTGCTTCCAAGTTTTGTTACGAATGTTTCTCGGTAGATGATGTGACATTCGGCGTCAATTATGGCTTGAATAAAGTTCGTTTTATGAGTCCAACACCGTCTGACGCGCGTTTTCGAGGACG
>CAZQTE010000202.1:0-6040 GCA_964595615.1 uncultured Saprospiraceae bacterium | reverse complement strand
GCCGACCATCCCATGATTCGCCCTTCCGTCAATGCCGTAGCTAAAACCTACGATTTAGCAGTAGCAGCACCAGAGTTAGCCAGTGTCATTTCTCCTTTTACAGGTGAGCCAGTCAGTCGATTTTTGCATGTTTGTACGGATGCTGACCAGTTGGTTTTACAAAATAAGATGCAACGTAAATTGGGGCAATTGACAGGTACTTGTTTTCAGCGTTGCGTGGGTATGGATGCCTTTAATTCGCTCTATTCTGTCACCTTTGAAATGGACGAAGCACACAATTCTAATTACCACAATCGCCTAAAAGATTTCTTAACAGAAATGCATCATGGTAATTATGTAGTAGGCGGTGCAATGACTGATGTAAAAGGCGACCGAAGCCTTCCTCCACATCAACAAGAAGACAAAGATGTCTTTGTGCGCGTCACGAAACGTAGCGCAGAAGGAGTCTATATCAGCGGAGCAAAAGCACATCAAACAGGCTGTATTAATTCGCATTACATGGTTATTATGCCGACGATGCGATTGGGTGAAGCGGATAAAGACTTTGCCATAGTTGGCGCAGTACCAGTTGATGCAGAGGGAATTACGTATATTTATGGTCGTCAATCTTGTGATACGCGGAGCATGGAATCAGGCACTATTGATGTCGGAAATGCAGAATTTGGAGGACAAGAAGCTATGGTTATTTTTGAAAATGTTTTCATTCCAAATAAGTACATTTTCATGGATGGCGAGTATGATTATGCCGCCATGTTAGTCGAAAGATTTACGACTTATCATCGTCGTAGTTATGTGTGCAAATGTGGCGTAGGGGACGTTCTAATAGGAGCATCAGCCAATATCGCGGAGATGAATGGTGTGCCCAAAGCCTCACATATCAAAGATAAATTGGTGGAAATGACCCACCTCAATGAGACGATTTACGGATTAGGAATTGCTGCTTCACATCAAGGCTATGCTACCAAATCAGGCGCTTATATACCCGATGAAATGTTGGCAAATATCTGTAAACATCACGTAACAAAATTACCTTTCGAGATAGGTCGAAATGCCCAAGATTTGGCAGGAGGACTTGTTTCAACTCTACCCTCAGAGGCAGATTTAAATCACCCCGAAATCGGTAAATTACTCCACAAATATCTTCGTGGAAAAGCAGATGTACCAACCGAAGAACGTATCCGCATTTTACGCCTCATTGAGAATATCACAATGGGGAGGAATGCGGTTGGTTACTTAACGGAAAGTATGCATGGTGCAGGTTCGCCACAGGCACAGCGCATTCAGATTGGACGTATGATGCAATTAGAATACAAAAAACGCTTGGCTAAGGTCTTGGCAGGAATTGAAATTGCGGAAGATAAGGATATGGTGGCGGAGGAATTGAGTGGGTATTTTCTACGGTAGACGGTTGACGGCCGCTTCGCTTGTTTGCCCGTATGGGACGGTGGACGGTGCGTGACTTTGAAACCTTAACTGTTTTTGTTCATAAAATTATAAAAAGAAACGGAAAAACGGCACAAGTCGCTCTCAGCCGTCCCATACGGGCAAACAAGCGAAGCGGCCGTCCACCGTCTACCTTTCACCGAAAATAAATAAATATGCAAACAACAACCGACCTAAAAACATTCCGCAAGGAAACCCACGCATGGCTCGACGCCAATTGCCCCGCATCTATGCGCGAAGAGGTCACAGGACCAGACGATTTTTATTGGGGAGGTCGCAATGCTAAATTCTCATCTGAAGACCAAAAAGTTTGGTTTGAACGCATGCACGCTAAACGTTGGATAGTGCCATATTGGCCAAAAGAGTATGGCGGCGGCGGTCATTCTGCACAAGAAAGTAAGATTATTGTAGAAGAAATGACGCGATTGGGATGTCGTAAACCGATTTTTTCTTTTGGTATTTCGATGCTTGGACCAGCACTTTTAAAGTTTGGGACAGAAGAGCAGAAGGTCAAATATTTGAATGAAATCGTAGATGGAAAAATCTGGTGGGTGCAAGGATACAGCGAACCAGGTGCCGGTTCTGATTTGGCAAATGTGCAAACAAAAGCGGAAGGCGCAGGCGACCATTACCTTGTTAATGGACAAAAAATATGGACATCTTATGGCGACAAAGGAGATATGATTTTTAGCCTCGTGCGTACCAATCAAGATGTACCTAAACACCACGGTATCAGCTTTTTATTGATAGATATTGGCAAAGATAAAGGCGTCACAACTCGTCCGATTAAGCTGATTTCTGGTAAATCGCCATTTGCAGAGACCTTCTTCGATAATGCAAAAGTACCCAAAGAAAACTTAGTTGGTGAAGAAGGACAAGGTTGGACAATTGCCAAATATCTTTTGACCCATGAACGTCAAATGATTGGCGGAATTGGAGAATTAAACACTCCAACACCTTTATCAGAAGTTGCCTTAGAAAGTATTGGAACAATAAATGGCATTCTTTCGGACTCCGTTTTACGCAGTGAAGTCGCAAAATTTGAGATGAATGAAGCGATTTTTGAAATGACTATCGAACGTGCGATTGACGAAGCCAAAGCAGGAAATAATTCTGGTGCTTTATCTTCTTTCTTCAAGTTTTACGGAACGGAATTAAATAAGCAACGCTACGAATTAATGTTAGCCATGCGCGGCTCAGAAGGCTTGGCTTGGGAAGGAGAGGAGTCGAAAAATGGACAATTGGCTAAGTTATTCTTACGTACCAAGGGGAATTCAATTGAAGGAGGTACTTCTGAGATTCAGCTTAATATTGTGGCGAAGAGAATTTTAGGTCTTTAATACGGTGAACGGTTGACGGCCGCTTCGCTTGACGGTGGACGGGCGTGACTTTGAAATCGTGATAACTTGACCTTTACCTTATTATTTTGACTTATGGGAAAATTTAAAGAATTACGCGTATGGCAGGATAGTATGGACTTGGTAACGGGAATTTATCAAATTACGAAAAAAGGGAAGTTTGCAGAAGATTTTGGTTTAAGAAATCAAATTCAGAGAGCAGGTGTTTCCATTCCTTCCAATATTGCAGAAGGAGATGAAAGAAAAAGCAATAAAGAAGCGATACATTTCTTCAATATAGCAAAAGGTTCTTGTGCAGAAGTGATAACGCAAATTAATATTGCTCATCGAATAGGATACATCGACGAAACGATTTTCATAAAGTTTGAGAATCAAGCAGAAAAAATAAGAGCCTCTCTCAAAAACTTAATAAAAGCAAGAGGAGGATAAACGGTGGACGGTTGACGGCCGCTTCGCTTGACGGTGGACGGTGCGTGACTTTGAAACCTTAACTACTTTTGTTTAAATATTATAAAAAATAACGGAAAAACGGAACAGTCGCTCAAGCCGTCAAGCGAAGCGACCATCAACCGTCTACCGTCCACCGTATAAATATGTTAGTAATTAACGAAGAGCAGCAAATGCTCAAAACATCCGCAAAAGAACTATTAAAAGAAGCAGGTTCGATAGAAAATCATCTACGTAAATTGCGTGATGCCAAAGATGAAAAAGGCTATGACCAAACTTTATGGCAGCAAATGGTCGAAATGGGTTTGACTGCTTTGACCATTCCAGAAACTTATGGAGGTTTAGATTTTGGTTATACTGGATTGGGGCAAGTCATGGAAGAAATGGGGCGCACATTGACCGCATCACCAATGATTTCAACCGTTTTGTTAAGTACAACGGCTATTAATTTAGGCGGAGATGTAACGCAAAAAGAAAGCTTGCTACCTGCTATTGCCGAAGGAAAATTAATCATCGGATTTGCTTGTGATGAGGGAAAACACCATAATCCGCACAATATCTCAACAGTCGCCAAAGGTAGACGCGGTTCATTCGTTTTGACAGGAACGAAAACAATGGTTGTGGATGGTCATGTAGCAAATAAATTCATCGTTACAGCAAAAACATCGGATGGAGACATCGGTCTTTTCATCGTAGATGCGGATGCAGAAGGCGTCAAGGTAGAGAATACGCTTTACATGGACAGTCGTTATTATTCAAAAGTGACCCTGACCGATGTAAAAGTTTCAGAGCATGCAGAATTAGAAACTTATGCCTCAGGTGCCGCACTTTTAGATAAAACTTTAGATATTGCACGGATTGGTTTAGCGGCAGAGATGCTGGGAAGTATTCAAGAGGCATTTGAACGTACTTTGGCTTATCTCAAAGAGCGCGAACAATTCGGAGTTGTTATTGGAAAGTTCCAAGCTTTACAGCACCGTATGGCGATACTTTTTGGCGAAATAGAATTGTGTAAGTCAGTCGTTATCAAAGCATTAAAAGCAATTGATGCAGGTAGTGAAGATGTGTCACGATTGGCAAGTTTGGCAAAAGCCAAATTAGGCGAAGTCAGCAAATTAGCGAGTAATGAAGGCGTACAAATGTACGGTGGCATCGGAATGACCGACGACGAAGAAATCGGTTTTTTCCTAAAGCGCGCACGCGTCATCCAACAACTTTTGGGAGATACGAACTTCCATTTAGACCGCTTAGCTAAAATGAAATCTTATTAAGAAAACGGTGGACGGTATATGGCCGCTTCGCTTGCTTGCCCGTATGGGACGGTGGACGGCGTTACTTGTTCCTGTTTGGATTAGTGATAGATTTTAAATTTAAAAATATTGGTACAGGTAGACTTTATTTAAAGACGGAACAAGAGTTCTTAGCACCGTCCACCGTCTGCCGTCCACCGTCAACCGTAAAAAAATGAACTTCGAGTACACTGAAAAATCAATAGCTTTACAGGAGCGCGTGACCGCATTCATGGAGCAGCATATTTATCCATTAGAGAATGAATTTAATGAGTTCGTTTTGGCGAACCCTTGGCAAGAATTTCCTAAACTGGAAGGTTTGAAGCAGGCTGCAAAAGATGCAGGTTTGTGGA
This sequence comes from uncultured Saprospiraceae bacterium, assembly GCA_964595615.1. Taxonomy (GTDB): domain Bacteria; phylum Bacteroidota; class Bacteroidia; order Chitinophagales; family Saprospiraceae; genus JAHDCG01. Next base: position 1,150 of record CAZQTE010000202.1, on the reverse strand, counting down.
ACTTATTTCTACCTAAAAATTATGGAGAAAGAAGCCCAGGACTGACCAATTTAGAATATGCCTCTCTTGCCGAAATCATGGGACGTGTGCGTTGGGCAAGTGAAGTTTTCAATTGCTCTGCGCCAGACACTGGTAACATGGAAGTTTTGGCAAAATATGGTACACCAGCGCAACAAAAGCAATGGTTAGAGCCGCTAATGGCTGGAAAAATCCGTTCTGCCTTCTTAATGACTGAGCCAGATGTAGCGTCTTCTGATGCAACAAATATTGAAACATCTATCGTTCGCGATGGTGATGAATATGTCATCAATGGTAGAAAATGGTGGTCATCTGGAGCGATGCATCCGCACTGTGCTGTCTATGTTGTGATGGGGAAAACTGATGTAAATGCAGAACGCCATGTCCAACAAAGTATGATACTCGTTCCAGCAGGAACACCTGGTGTAGAAATCGTGCGACCATTGAGAGTATTCGGGAATTTAGACTCACCAGAAGGTCATGCAGAGATACGCTTGACTAATGTGCGCGTTCCTGCCGAAAATATCTTAGTAGGAGAGGGGCAAGGATTTGCAATTGCGCAAGGACGCCTTGGACCAGGGCGTATTCACCATTGTATGCGTTTGATTGGTGCGGCACAGCGTTCTTTAGAATTGATGTGTCAGCGCGTCATGGAACGTACTGCTTTCCGTAAGACATTGAAGGATTTTAGTAGTATCAGACAAGATATTGCAAAGTCTCGTTGTGATATTGAGCAAGCGCGTTTATTGACTTTAGCTGCAGCTGATAAAATTGACCGTCATGGCATAAAAGCTGCGAAAGATTTGATTGCGATGATAAAGATTGTTTGTCCACAAATGACCTGCGATGTGGTTGACCGTGCGATACAAGCACATGGAGGTATGGGCGTTTGTCAGGACACGCCTTTAGCTGGTTATTGGGTTTATGCTCGCGCTATACGATTAGCGGACGGACCAGACGAAGTGCATATGTATCAATTGGGACGTAATACAGTTAAAGCTGAGCTTATGAAGCGATAGATAATGAATAGGAAAAAGCGCTAAAGATATGTTGATGAATTTTAGCGCTTTTTCTTTGTCTAAATTATTTACTTTATTAAAATTTTATTACAAGAAAACTTTAATAAAGTAAA
>CAZQTE010000201.1:3680-10183 GCA_964595615.1 uncultured Saprospiraceae bacterium | reverse complement strand
TTTATTGAATTGAAAGACATTGTCATATTTCCTATTTATGAAAATAGTGACTTCTAAAACATTTTGTAGTCAAAATAAGTACAAATCAAAAAAATAGTCGTAAATTAGCGACATATTTAAAAGAACGTTTTTATAAAACACTAAATACATGACAATCCAACTTATCTCCTGCGATGCAGACCGTCCAGATAGACGTAAGATAGCTAAAGCAATAGAAGAACACACAGATACAGACGGTAACACAGCCCGTGAATTCACAGAGTATTTATTAGAAGGAAGCCCTGTAGATGTAGAGATTTCGAGCAATGAAAGTTCAGCCTTTCGTGCCTTTCGAAAATTAGATATTGAGTATGAAATCTTGGAGTAATCCTGAAGAGGATGAGGTGCCTCCCTCTATTACTTCCTTAGAAATTATTTACGAAACAGAAGATTTAATTGCTATCAATAAGCCACATGGTTTATTGGTACACCGCTCGCGTATGGCTGCGGATGTTCAAGAGTTTGCCTTGCAGATATTGCGTGACCAAATTGGGCAACCTGTCTGGCCCGCCCACCGTTTAGATAGAAAAACCTCAGGTGTTTTACTCTTTACAAAAAGAAAAGCAGTCAATTCTGTTATTCAAACTATCTTTCAAGAGCGTCAAATTAAGAAAGTTTACAAAGCCCTAGTGCGTGGTCATATGGACGAAAAAGGGACGATTGACTATGCCTTAAGTCATGAGTCAGCCCCCAAGGAGGCGGTGACAAACTATTCTTTGATAGAAAATTTTGAGATTGAACTAAAGACGACCAAATTTCCAACTTCTCGTTATAGTCTGATAAAAGTAGAACCTGAGACAGGGCGTTTTCATCAGATTAGAAAGCACATGAAGCATATTTCACACCCAATATTAGGCGACCGTCCTCATGGCTGCAATAAGCAAAATCGGATTTGGTTAGCGAAATTTGGTTTGGAAAAGATGTTATTACACGCGGAGAGTCTAGAATTTGAATATCCAGAGGGGAATAAAGTAAAAATCGAGGCTGGAATGAGTGAAGAATTTAAACGTGTTTTGGATATTATGAAATCGTGATAAGAGGATATTTCATATTTTTCTTTTCGAAAAAGTACTGACAATCAAGCTATATACTTCTTTTACTCAGGTGGTGACTTTGAGTCGAATGTCGTCAACTGAGTATTCACCGCCTAAACATTTATATCACACTAACCCGCACTTTCTTCTTCTTCAATCGCGTATTATTGACCATTCGTAATAAAAAATCAACTCTTTCCGCCTTCACTGCCACAAATGCACAATCTTGCTTCAACTCAATAATACCCAATTGGTCTTTTTTCAACTCCCCTTGCTTAAAAAATAAACCAGCAATATCTCCCTTAGAAATTTTATCCTTTCTACCTCCTGAAATGAATAAGGTCTTCCAGCCAGCAGGCTTAGGAAGTGGCGATTTTTCTATGATTTGCTCCTCAGGATTGTCAATAAATTCTGGTAATTCCTCCTCTACCCACTTCAACACATAAGCCGTTCCTTCTTTGTGCATACGTGCCGTACGACCATTACGGTGCGTAAATTCTTGAGCGCGTAAAGGCAGGTGATAATGAATGATAAACTTGATTTCGGGGACGTCAATACCACGCGCGGCAAGGTCTGTCGCTAAAAGGATTTCATGTGTTCCATTCCGAAATTTAATCAAAGCACGTTCACGGTCTTTTTGTTCCATACCTCCGTAAAAACAACCATGAGGAATACCTTTTTCAGTTAGAAAATCACTGACGCGCTGGATACTTTGTTTGAAATTAAGGAAGACGATTCCTGGTTGATTACCAAGATAACTTAAAGTTTCAACTAAGGTTTGTAGTTTATCTTTTTCGGGAGAAATAACTGTTTTAATAGTTAATTTCGCAACGCCATCTTCTAGATAATTAATGTAGGTCGGATTGTCTAAACCAACAAAATCAGGAATTGCAGCATCAGTCGTTGCCGAAGTCAATACCTTCTTCTTAAGATTTGGTAAGAAAGACATAATCTCACTCATCTCATCTTCAAAGCCAACTTCGAGCGATTTATCAAATTCATCCAAAACCAAAAAGTGGATATTTTTAGCCGTAAATGAACCTCGTCTGAGGTGGTCGGCAACTCGACCAGGAGTACCTATCATCAGAGCTGGTCGCTTATGTTTTAGCTCCATTTTATCTTTAGAAAAATTGCGTCCACCGTAAACAGCATTGATTTTATAGCCCGTTCCCATTTCACGTGCAACTTGCTCGATTTGTATCGCTAATTCGCGAGAAGGCGCTAAAATCAAAGCTTGCACTTCTTCTTCTTTCGGATTTAATTCACCAATTATTGGCAATAAAAAGGCTAAAGTTTTACCTGTTCCTGTTGGAGAAAGCAATACTGTTTCGGGCAGTGTATGAACGGCAAATTGAGCTTCTTCCTGCATCGGATTCAGCTTTTCTATGCCTAATTTGGCGAGAATTTTCTTCTGGTTTTTAATAGAACTTGACATGGCGGCGAAGGTACGTTTTTTTTGTTATTGATTATTGGTTATTTAAATGGCAAATAGATGTGTTCAGAAAATTCTGGTAACATTTTCTATAATCCATACTTTGTATATTAGGAATGATGTAGAAATAGACAGTAACATAATAACCAATAACATAATAACTAATAACCAAAAAAACTACTGCGCGCCCCAAACCCAACTCAAATTCACCTCAAAAGTATTTCCCAAATAAACCAAATCTGGTTGAAAAGGGTAATCATAGCCAGCTCCTAATTGTAAGCGACGGTCTCCGAATCTACCGATTATTAAGCCAGCTTCTAAATGTGCTATGAGTTCTGTATCTCCACCTACACCAACCCAAAACAGGTCATCATATTGATACCGAAAATTGAAATTCGAGCCAAATGGCGTACCTGGAATGTAACGCGCCCAAGCAGATAATTCTATAAAGGAAGATTCGTATTTATTGGTGTAAAACAAAGCACCACCTTGTGCATAAAAATGTTGTATATTATTAATTGTCAAATCATTAGCTTCATTCTTGAACTTTGAGCTTAGACCTGCAATTTGAGGAACAGATAAACCAAAATAGTAGCGATTTTTAAACTTATATAAAAGACCAAAATTAAAATCAGGAGTGATTGTAGTTAAGGATTCACCATTATGAATAACATCTCCTGGCTCTAAAAACTTAATGTCCGCAGCATTAATTCTATGTTGCACCATTCCTGCGGAGATACCTGCATTCACCTTATGATTTCGGTCAAGTTTTAACTCATAGCGAAATGTTCCGTAAATCGAAGTTTGTGCAATAGCTCCAGCTTTTCTATTCTGTAGATTCCCACTAAAGGAAAATGGCTTGTATTCTGGAAAGTAATCTCCACTAATGACCTGCGTTTGAGGTGCATCTTCTACTCCTAACCATTGTTGACGATAGATTGCAGCTACACGGACGTTGAAGTAATCATCGCGGAAGTGATTTTGAAATTCAGACGCAGGATTAAGTAAAACAGGCGCGTCGCGGTAGAGGGAAAATGGGGTTTGTTGCTGAGCGGTAGCGATAGTCTGGAGGAGGAGGATTGTAATGATTGTATATAGTGCTTTTTTCATTTTTTCTTTTTTTATAGCTTAAAAAGCTATGTTACGATCAGTTTGAAAATTCGAACTACGATTTTATCTAAATAAATAAACTCTTCCTTTGATGATTTCTTTAGTGATAACATCTGTTTTTAAAATGTAATAATAGGTGCCCTCAGGTAGTTTACTTCCTTGATATTCTCCATTCCAGCTATTGGTGTAAGGTCTTTCAGAAAAGACGACTTGTCCTGATTGATTGACTATGACTAGTTCATTATTTTCGTATTTTTCTATGCCTTCTATAACTAAATAGTCATTTAATCCATCTCCATTTGCAGTAATCCCATCGGGAATAAATAAATAGGAATTAGTTGGGTCAGTCATAACATTAACAAGGACTTCAGCAGTATCACACAATAAAGGACATTCTTCTGTTACGATGCAAGAAGCATAATTAAATCTAATCTCGCCTTCAAAACAAAGGGGGCGCTTAAATTCTAATAAATTATCCTCTAATTCTACCAATCCGCCCAAAGCTGGGGCATTGGTAATTTGTATAGAAGGAGTAAGTCCTTCTTCTTTTTCATCATTAGCTAAAGGATCAATTTCTACAAAAAATTGGTCATCTTCCAATGTAAATTCATCATCTATCGCTTCCCATGCCCTGACGACATTAAGTGTAATACTATCCGTAGAATAATCAGGACATTCTGAAGTACTTAGAGTCCAGTAAAAAGTATTTTCTCCTATTGCTAAATCATCGACATGAGCACTAGCTGCAGTCTCTGAGCTAATGATAGCGCCAGTATTACTAGTCCAGAGACCCGTTGCATCATCTGGTAAATTAGACAGCAATTCTGCCGAATATTCACCACATAAAGTTCTATCTTCCTCTGTCATGGCATTTTCATTCGGAACTTCTACAAATACTTCAAATGGTACCGAAGGATTAGAAAGACAACCATTATAATCCACTCTTACGGAGTAAAGACCTGCATTAGTAATATTAACTTCTTCAATATATAAGGACGGACTAACTGTCGTAAAAGTGCTATTAGGGGTAGTCCATAAATAACTGATAATCCCTTGACCTTCAAATACATCTGTGGTTAATTCTAAAAAATCATTTGGACAAAGAACGTTTTCACCCGAAATAATAGGAGTCGGAGCTTGTTCGTAAAAAGCAAGTTCGACCGTACCAGACTCATCTGCACATAAATCACTAAAATTAACTTTCCCTGTTCCATCATTTGTTCCTGCGACAGCCGTTATGTAGTAAGATTGTCCGACATTCATACCAGGAATAAAATTAAAGAAAGGAGTGTCAAATTCCGCTAAGATATTACCTTGTGAGACAAGTAATGCGTCGTGCAATACGTAATAAAAAACATCATCATCATCTAATGTCGGCGGAAATTCCTGACTAATGACACCAGTATCATTGGTACAGACTCTTAAAGGTGTCTGGTCAATAGTGCCTGCAGATGTCTCACAAGCACACGAATGAGAGCCATTTTCTAATTCAGTTTGACAACCATTAGCATCTACAACTTGAATAAAATAAGGGAAGCCAGAAGGAATATATTCACTAAAAAATTCGTCTTCGTTGACAGTTCCTGATTGACCTAATACAGTATAGGGAGCTGTACCATTTTCGATAAAAAAGTGTACTACATATTCAGAATTTAAATCGTTACAAAAGCTGTCATCAATATCTACGAATTCAGGATTTTCATTAACTGTCACTTGTAAAACCTCTTCTCCTTCCCAAACACAATTATTTGCATCAATAACTCTATTTAACTGATATTCTGTCGTTTCCATAGGGAATAGAGTCAAATTTCCTTCAGTCTCGTTTACTTGACCAGCAATAGAACCATTCTCCCCTTCACTAAAAAATACTTCAAAAGGAGCATTTCCATTTAAAATGACTCCTGCCTCGGCGGTAAGTCCTTCACAAATAGAAATATCATCAGCCCAAGTGCCGTTTACCTCAGAATAAATATTGATATTTATTTCAGCAGTAGGCGTTTCACACCCATTTGCAGCCACTACTAAGGAATAAACTCCAGCATTGGCAGCGGTGACATTAAGAATTTGGATAGCACCAATGTCTCCACTAGAATATCCATTGGGTCCTTCCCAAAAATATTCTGCATCAGGAAAACCAGAAGTCGAAATCATCAAAGTATCACCAAAGCAGACTGTTGTGTCAGCTGATAAAACAGGTGCTGCTTCGACAGAAATTACTCCTATTTCTGTAAAACTCTGTGGACTTGTGCATCCAAATTGAGTAACCTCTAGAGTGTAAATTCCTGCCTGACTTTCTTGAATATTCAAAATTACAGCATCTTCCGTTTCTGCTAAAACCGCCCCAAATGGATCTAACCAACGATAACTCGCATTTTCCAAACTTGGTCCATATAAGAATGCAGTTTGTCCCTCACATACAGGTCCGTTGTTACTAATTTCGGGTGCAGACGGTGGGTCTACAACTGATATTTCAACTGTAGCATTGGGTTCTGGACAGCTCTCATGAATGATTGAAACAGTGTAATCTCCAGCCATCGAAAAGTCCATACCAGGCATAGTGAGCGTATGTACAGTAGATAATATTTCTCCAGCTTCATTCTGCCATTCGTAGGTAGCACCAGAAATAAATTGAACTTCTAGGTCCAGAGTGTTTCCAATACAAATAGTAGTTTCTCCAGAGATAATCGGATTGAGGGCAAATAGACTTAAATTCATTTGCAAGAGACAAATAAATAAAAACAGAGGGCGAGACAATTTTCTTTGTTTATTCGTTTTCAATTTACAATATATTTGTAGGGAGAAGTTGAAAAATAGTCATTAAAATTTTATTTTCACCACCAAATCGTTCCGTTACATGGTACGATTATGGGGAAAACAAATTTTATTTA
>CAZQTE010000201.1:0-3580 GCA_964595615.1 uncultured Saprospiraceae bacterium | reverse complement strand
ACCACCAAATCGTTCCGTTACATGGTACGATTATGGGGAAAACAAATTTTATTTAATCGGGGGAGCTTTATCAATTTTTTAATGCCAATCAGGCATAAGTCCATCCAACACTAAGACCTCTCTATCATCACCATCTAAATCCATGATTAGGATGTTTTTTTGAGAAATGCCATCATTATTAGTATTCACAAAAACAATATGAGCACCATCAGGAGAGTATCTGGCGTCCAAGTCATTTGTACCAGCAAGAATATTTGCTTCCTCACTTACATCTATTGTGGTATTGTTGACTAAATCTTTAATGAATACATGGGCTGCCAGCTGGCGTCCATCACTCGACTCAAAACCAGTGATATCATGTGTGTACATTAGACTATTACCGTCGATAGAAAACTGAGGCCCTGTTTCTCTACCAGGTATATCAGAATAAACTTGGGTCAAAAAATTTCCTTCATCATCTAATAAAAAGAAATCCGAATTATAGACATTATTCCCTGTTGTACGGACGGCTAAAAAACCTCCAGTGGTAGCCCAATCTACCTCGGCAAACATTTGACCGTCAGGTGCATCTGCTAGTTTTTCCAAACCAATACCATCAACTCCGATTTTAAACAGCTCATTACCTGCGGGGTACACTAATTCTGCACCATTTGGAGACCAAGAAAATCCTAACTCTAAGGGGTTCAAGCCATTAACAGGTACATTTGAGGTAACTTGGGTAAGGTCAGAACCATCACGATTCATCACATATAAATGCGTCTGAATACCCAAGTTAGACAAGAATGCAATCTTTGTTCGTTGGGGATTCATCTTTGGTCGCCAGCTATCACCATCAGAATTTGTTAGTTTTATGCTTTCATCTCCCTCTAAATCTGTAGAGTAAATATCAAATTGTCCATTTTCTTGCTGCGCATAAAGGAAGCGATGATCAGGAAAAGATTCGGTCTCAAAACTCCACAAATCTCCATTGGTCTGTGTAAATCCATCTTTTACACGTACTTGCCAGAAGTAAACCGTCTCATGTAGTAAACCATCCATCATGTATTGTTTATCTGCCAGATTTTGAGCGACAGTATCACAATTGAATTCATTGGATGTACAAAATATCACATCATAAGTCAATTCATCATTATCTGCATCTTCAGAAGTCCAAGTTAGCATTTGAGATGTACTAACATTACTACTCCCCGTTATGGGAAAAGGATTTCCTGGCTTAGTTGGTGCACTATTAACTGCACTTTCTTTTACTAATCTCAGAATAACGTTAGTGGATTGATTTACAAAAACAGTTACATTTTCAATTTCTGTTACAAATCCTTCTTTTTCTGCTCTAATAGTATAAGTTCCTTCTTCTATCTGGTCAATAGAAAAACGCCCCAATTCATCCGTTTGCAATGAACTCGTCGGTGGATTTGTACTAATCGTAGCTTGCGCTATAGCTATATTATCTTCTGTAGTCAATACCGTGCCGACCAATGAACCAAATAAGGTTGGGTCAATCTTAGTCTCATTGCAACCAAGTGTCAAAAATAATGAGAATAGTCCGAGAATATATATTTTTTTCATAGTCCGAATTGTAAATTTTGAGCAATAACACTACGTATGCTCCTTCCTCTTTTTGCTTTTATTTGAATTTTCTTTCGCCAGTAAGTGTATTACCAAAATAGATAGATACTCCAACATTTCCTCTCCAGTAAGCGTCATTATACTTTCCCTGCTTAATGTCATCTAGCTCATCACTAAGAATGTAATTGTAATCTATTGCCAAACGAAAGCCAACTTTTTGATTAAACATATACTCTAAACCTCCGCCGACATTAGCTTTAGGAAAAATCTTATTGAAATTTAAAAAGCTCTCTGACTCAGTAATAAAGCCTAGACCTCCAACTATGTAAGGCGTAAATGCATCATAAGGGAGCAATCGATACTCTCCTACTAGCTCGCCGTAATTAATTTTTTCATCATAAAAAGTGCCTGCCGTCATACTACTCCCCGCATAATGAAAAGCTAAACCAAGAGAAGGCTTAAAGTTATATTGTACACCAATCTCTAGACCTGAGCGTAAACTTGCATTAGGGTAATCCCCATTATACAGCGTAGAAGTAGAACCAAATTGTAAAGCAAGTTTACTACGTCTATCTTTGACTTCTTTACCTAAAACATCAATTTGTGCTAATCCTTTTTTCTCCTCTTTGTATGCTTTGACAGCTTCACCATCTTTGTCGTTAGCGTCTAATGTTGTCCACAATCCATCTATTATGCCTTCTAAAATGAGGCTTTGTACTGCCTTTTCTATAGCTTCTCGGACTGCTAACTCTCCTGGTTCATTATAAGTAAAACCAGTTTCTACTTCTAATAATCTTTTAAAAGATACATATTGAAAGAGTCCTGCGTCCACAGATTGAGATAAAATTTTCTTTGAAGTATAAACTACTTTTAAAACTTCACCTGTCCGGACAGAAACTACTCTTAAGTAAACCGTCACTCGGTCTTGTCGGTATTGCTCAGAGCCACCAGCTCCAAAGTATCGTAATCCCGCCCCACCTGTTAGTACATTTGTATCATAGGAAACTATGCCGCCTTCTAAAATCACACTTGCATATAGAAGGGGGTTTAAAGGCTCATTAAAGCCTAATTGAGTACGCGTCGAACGAATAATTTTCCGCTCTTGGAGTAAATTATTCACGTTTTCGCGCTCTATAGGAATAAACCAGCCGCTATCCTTTAGTGCCTTCAATAGGATATTTGTTCCTCCTTGCGTTACCGCAGTTGAGAAACCACCATTGGCTTTATATTGACCTGTCTGATCACGAAATTGATAAACTGCTACCGCTAATTCTTCTGCAGGTTTAGGCAATTTTTTCAATTCCAACTCTGACTGGGTCACTTCTCCAAGACGTGCCTTTTGGGCAGATAGAGGCTTTTGTAGTAAACTACCACAACTAGTAAAAAAGAGTGTGCTAAAGATTATTAACCAAAAAGGTAATCTATTTATCATTTTAATTTTGAATGATTAATTTTGAATTCTGTATAAGTCTTAATAGCGCAAGTATTATATAAAACATTGACTATCAACATTTTATTCATCCTACTAACTTATACATCGCCGAACTATATCGGCTTTATCAATTTATTAATTGTTTCTAGTAAAAAATAAAATAGCGAAACCCACTTCCGTACGAAGACGGAAGTGGTTTCTAAAAGTTGGTTAACATTTTTGAATAGAGTTGGGGGAAGTAATCTGAATTCTAACTCAAATCGAAAACAGATTGTCTTGTTTGTTCAAAAAGGGAAAATAAAAAATCTAAAAATTAAATTGTTCTTTGACAAATTTCGTCACAGGAAAATAGCGCAAAAATATCCTCTGTCTTAATTGTCTAAATAAATACGTAATCCTAATTAAGTAGGTTGACGTATTTATTTCTGCAATTAAAACAGAGGATATTTTTCGTTTAATTTGGCTCTGAAAACCGCCAATACCCTACGGTCTTTAAGGATTTTCAAAGTGAAATTAAGCGGGAAATAGTCCTGTTTTAACGTGTAAATTATTGTGTCCTATTACTTATGTTCTAAATATGCT
>CAZQTE010000200.1:0-10185 GCA_964595615.1 uncultured Saprospiraceae bacterium | reverse complement strand
AGGTAAAATCCCAGAGATAGTTTGAAACACCAAAACCAAAGATTTACCACAAATCCAGTATCAGCGAAAGTTCCCCCAATAGGGGGTTAGGGGGCAAAGCACCTATTTCCCGACACTATTTCTATGAATAATACAACACAAGATTTAAGTAAAAATAAGCAAGACGAGCTAATTAAACTTGACCTGCGTAGGTGGTTTTTCCGTCTATTATCCTATTGGTGGCTATTTGCTATCTGTTTTGGAGTCGCTATGTATGGCGGCTATTATTACGTCAAAAATGCAGTTCCTTTATACTCAACCAATGCAACTTTATTAATAAAAGATGCAGGAAAAAGTGGCGGAATATCAGAGGTTGGAATTCTCTTAGCCGAAGGTTTAGCGGGTGGCGGAAAGTCGATGGATAATGAGATTCAAATCCTAAAATCACTGACGCTCATGGAAAAAGTGGTGGACAAATTGGACGCAAACATCACTTACTTTAAGGAAAATGAAGACAAAGAAACCGAATTGTACACCGCATCACCCTTAGTCGTCGATACTTTTGCTTTTATCGGTGCGCGTCCTTTTGGCTTATCGTTTTACTTGAGTGTACAAGATGACAAAACTTTCGGCTTTAGGTATTCAGAGGAAGAGAATTTTCAGACGTATAAATACAACGAAATTTTCACTACAGAAGGCGGCATTTATCAAATTTCTTTGCGTGATACTCAGCTACTAAGTCCAGGCAATTATCGCGTCCAAATTCGCCCTACCGAACTCGTTGCCTCTTCTTTTAAAGGACGTGTATTCATCCAGAGAATCGGAAGTCAGACAGCATCCAGTATTTTAAGTTTGCAAATGACTGACCCCATTCCGAACCGTGCGCGCGATGTAGTAAACACATTAATAGAGGTTTATAATGAAGAAGAAATTGAGGATAAAAACCGGGTTTTATTGTCCACTTTAGATTTTATTGATGAGCGAGTAAAGATTTTAACAAAAGAATTAGATATAGTGGAAGGCGGCATTCAGGATTTTAAAAGTAGAAATTCGATATTGACAGATAATGCGGCATCAAGTCGTAGCTATGCTGTAGGAGAAATCCGGTCGGCATTGGATAGACTTTCTGATTTGGAAGTCAAAAAGGAATTATTAAGTTCTTTAGGCACTTTAGTCCAGAGTGATTTACAAAACAAAGAATTAATTCCTGCAAATTTAATCGCGGATAATCCTGTTTTGGGCGGCTTGGTCGGTCAATACAATAGTTCTCTTTTAGAGCGCGACCGTTTAAAAGTATCTGCCAGCCCACAAAATCCAACGCTCATTCTCTTAGAGCAACAAATGGTAGATATACGGGCTTTGATTTTAGAAACAATTCAGAATTTACGTCAAGATTTAAATATTCCCATGCGTACTATTCAGGCTAAAATCGAAAACTTAGAGCGCAACATTAGCACCGTTCCGAGTATGGAAAAAGCGCTTTTAGAACAAAAAAGAACGCAATCTATCAAAGAAAACCTTTTTCTTTTCCTCCTCCAAAAACGAGAAGAAACCGCCCTGTCAGAAGCTGTCACCGCACCCAATACACGTATCGTCGATAGGGCACGAACACCAAAATTTCCGATATTCCCACAGACACGAATGATTTATATGGCCTGCGCAGCTTTGGGCTTGATTGTTCCCTTATTGCTGGTGACCTTATTAGGATTTTTTGAAACAAAAATTCAAGCGGAGGACATGATTACCGACTTGACGAGCATCCCAATTTTAGGTCGAATTGCGCTTTCTAAAAAGAAGGAAGATATAGTTGTAAAGAAAGGTACACGTTCTGCTATTGCAGAAATGTTTAGGTTACTACGTACTAATTTAAACTACCTAAACATAAAAAACGAGAAGCAAGTTTTAGTTATCACTTCCTCCGTTTCAGGAGAGGGTAAGTCCTTCATTGGATTGAATTTATCGATGACAATTGCCTTGTCTAACAAGAAAGTAATCTTGTTAGGACTGGATATGCGAAAGCCTAAAATGCACCAATATCTTGGAGTAGAAAATGGAGTAGGGATGAGTAATTATTTAGTACAACAAGCTGAATTAGAGGATGTTGTACGCGTTTTTCCAGAAAACAAAAATCTATCTTACATTACCAGCGGCGCAATTCCTCCTAATCCTGCGGAATTAATTCTATCTGATAGAATGAAAGAGTTAATCACAAGATTAAAAGAAGAGTACGATTACATTATAATCGATACGCCACCAATTGGTTTGGTATCAGATGCACTTTTGTTACGTGAATATGTGAGCAATATTATGGTCGTAGTTCGTCAAAAATACACCCAAAAAACTATGGTGCGCGACCTCGAAACGCTTTATAAAAATGACGAATTGAAAGGTGCAGGAATAGTCTTTAATGCAGTCAAAATGGGACGTGGATATTATGGTTATGGTGGCTATAATTATGGATATGGACAAGGATATTACACATCTGAAGACGATTAATCAAGAGTTTAAAAAACACAAATCAGAATGCTTTTTTCAATAAAAAATATAGGAAAACTCCTCAAAGCAGACAAACGTCAACGCAATATTTATAAGTATAAATTGCTCAATGACATCGCACACCGTAATGGTTGGCGTCTGCACAGTCCGCGCTATGCAGCTTGGAAAGATGAGGAATATAACAAAATCATAAAAGCTGGTGGCTATGTTTTTAATGATAAGAAGTTTATGATTTATCAATTGGCAAAAGGCGTGGCGCATCTGACGGGTGATACAGCAGAATGTGGTGTATTTAAAGGTCATGGTTCGTGGCTAATATTGCATGCAGGAGGCAGAAAAGACCGCGCTCACCATATTTTTGATTCTTTTGAAGGCGTATCTGAACCCGAGACTGTCGATAATCACCCGGATGCGGGTAAGCATGGCTGGAAAAAGCACGATATGGCACATCCATACGAGTCTATTCAGGCAAAATTTCAGAATTTTCCGCAAGTCAATCTTTATAAAGCTTGGATTCCAGACCGCTTTGATGAAGTCAAAAATCGCACATTTAGCTTTGTGCATATTGACGTGGATTTATACCAACCGACCTATGATAGTGTTGCATTTTTTTATGATAAAATGGAAAAAGGTGGCATTATTCTTTGCGATGATTATGCTTGCCCTGGCACTCCTGGCGCATTTAAAGCGATGAACGAATTTTTATCTAACAAGCCCGAAAATATCGTAACAACAATACCAGGTTCAGGTTTTTTTATTAAGCAGTAAATCAAGTCATGCAAACAAGTAAATCAACTTTTATCATTGCCGAAATCGGACAAGCACATGACGGTAGTCTAGGCATCCTGCACAGCTATATCGATGCGCTCGCCGAGACAGGTATTGATGCCATAAAATTCCAGACCCACATCGCCGAGGCAGAAAGTAGCAGCGCAGAACCATTCCGCGTTAATTTCAGTTTTGAGGACGCCACGCGCTACGATTACTGGCAGCGAATGTCTTTCACAAAAGAGCAGTGGAGGGAGATAAAAAAACATTGTGAAGAAGTCGGATTGGAGTTTATGTCCAGTCCTTTTTCGCAGGCGGCGGTTGACTTATTAGAAGAAATTGGGGTGACGCGCTATAAAATCGGTTCGGGCGAAGTCAACAACTTTTTGATGCTCGAAAAGATTGCAAAAACAGGCAAAGCTATCATTTTATCTTCTGGAATGTCTTCCTTCTCCGAGATAGAAGAAGCCGTTGATTTTTTAACGCCATTCGGTAATGATTTAACGATTTTACAATGTACCACCAGCTATCCGACGCCCGCCGAACGTGTAGGTTTAAACGTCATAAGTGAGTTAAAACAACGTTTTCCGACGCTAAAAATCGGTTTATCAGAGCATACCGCGCAGATATATACAGGTATTGCCGCAGTAGCACTAGGCGCAGAAGTTTTAGAATTTCACGCTGTATTTGACCGCAGAATGTTTGGACCAGATGCGAAAAGTTCTTTAGAAATTGACGAAATCAAACAACTCGTTGAAGGCGTCCGATTTTTAGAAAAATCATTGCAAAACCCCATTGATAAAAGCGATAATTCTGAATATACAGGACTGAAAAAGATATTTGAAAAGACCTTGGCCGTGAATAAAGATTTGCCTGTGGGGCACGTTTTGACTTTTGATGATTTAGAAGCCAAAAAGCCTGCACAAATGGGGATTTCTGCTGCGGAATTTCGAGAAGTGATTGGAAAAAAATTGATTATAGAAAAGAAAAAATGGGAGTTTTTAAGAGAGGGAGAATTCCAAAATTAGTTAAATGAAAATATTAGTAACAGGTAGCGCGGGCTTTATAGGATTTCATTTATCAAAAAGATTAATTGCTGACGGACATAGTGTCGTGGGCTTGGATAATTTGAATCACTACTACGATGTGCGTTTAAAATTAGACCGCTTGGCAGAATTGGGCATTGATGCAATGGAGATTGCCATGGGAAAACCTGAAATGCAGTCTAAACTTAACAGTTTTCGCTTTCATAAGGCTGACTTGGCGAATGAGTCGAAAATCATGCATCTTTTTGAAAAAGAACGCTTTGACATTGTCTTTAATTTGGCGGCACAAGCAGGAGTAAGATACAGTTTGGAACAACCGCAAACCTATGTGAAAAGTAATTTGGTTGGTTTCGCGAATATCTTAGAGGCTTGTCGTCATTTCCCCGTCAAACATTTGATTTTTGCGAGTAGTTCGAGTGTTTATGGTCTCAACAAAGAAATTCCTTATAAGATTTCTGATAATGTAGATCAACCTATTTCTCTCTACGCCGCCAGCAAAAAAAGTAACGAACTCATGGCGCATTCGTATAGCTATTTGTTCAATATTCCAACGACAGGAATGCGCTTTTTTACGGTATATGGCGAGTGGGGTAGACCCGATATGGCGACGATGCTTTTTGCGGATGCTATTATGAACGGCAAGCCGATAAAAGTCTTTAATAACGGAGAAATGAGCCGCGATTTTACCTATGTCGGCGATGTGATAGAAGGACTGGTAAAGGTCATGGAAAGACCCAAACAAAAGGAATCTTTAAGTGATAAAACGCCACCTTACAAACTCTACAATATCGGAAACCATAATCCCGTCAATCTCCGCCAATTCATCGAAACGATAGAAAAAGCAATGGGTAAAACTGCCGAAAAAATAATGTTACCGCTCCAACCTGGCGACATGAAAGATACCTATGCCGACCTAACAGAATTAGTACAAGACTTTGATTATCAACCCAGTACGAGTATAGAAGAAGGTATTAAAGCTTTCGTTAATTGGTACACTGCTTATTTTGCAAAAGAACAAAAAATTACCTAAAACCATTGAGAAAAATAACCGTAGTCGTCACCGCCCGCCCTTCGTACAGCCGCATCAAGACTGCCCTCGCAGCCATTGACGCACATCCTGATTTAGACTTACAATTAGTCGTCGCTGCCTCCGCTCTTTTGGGTCGCTATGGTAACGCTGTAGAGGTCATGGAAAAAGACGGATTTAAGATTGCCGCCCGTGTTTTTAATGTCTTGGAAGGTGGAAATTTGGCGGCACAAGCGAAAACAACCGGATTAGGTATCATCGAACTCACTAATGTTTTCGAAAATCTAAAACCAGATGCCGTCGTGACCATCGCCGACCGATTTGAGACGATGAGTACCGCGATTGCAGCTTCATATCTGAATATTCCTTTGGTGCATATTCAAGGTGGAGAAGTAACGGGAAATATTGATGAAAAAGTGCGGCACGCCATTACAAAACTGTCCGATTTACACTTCGTCGCCAGCGCAAAAGCCAAAGAACGTGTCTTAAAAATGGGCGAAAAACCGGAAACGGTTTTTATGACAGGCTGCCCATCAATTGACTTGGCAGATGAGATTAAACAAGATTATAAACTCCATTTTAATCCTTACGAACGCTACGGTGGAGTAGGTGCAACGCCCGATATTACAGACGGCTATTTGGTGGTCATGCAGCATCCAGTAACGACGGAATATGGCGCGGCGCGTACACATATTGAAGAGACTTTGCACGCGATTTATGACTTACAATTGCCGACTTTTTGGTTTTGGCCAAATGTAGATGCGGGTTCGGATGGTACTTCCAACGGTATCCGTGCTTTTCGCGAAAGAAACGAGCTGGAAAATATTCATTTCTTCAAAAATATGGAGCCCAATGACTTTTTAAAAGTCTTGAAAAATAGCCTTTGCCTAATCGGAAATTCCAGCGTAGGCATCCGCGAATGCAGCTATTTGGGTATTCCTGTCGTTAACATCGGCGGCCGCCAAGCAGGTCGCGAGCGCAGCGAAAATATCATAGATGTCAACTACGATAAATCCAATATCAAAAAGGCAATCCAAGACCAAATAGCACACGGACATTACGACTCAAATGCTATCTATGGCACTGGCAATGCAGGCACTCAAATCGCCAAGCTCTTAGCAAGCGAAACCCTCAATTACTCGAAAATATTACAATATTAATAGGGTTGTAAAGGTTTTAAGAGTTGAAAATTTGTAAACGCAAGCAACTCTACAATCTTTAAAACCCTTACAACCTTTTCCAAGCTTTCCTTGCTTTTTAATTCCATAGAATACGCGCTTTTTCTCCCTCTCGTTTTCGTCCTATACTGGTTCGTGATGCAGAGAAATTTGCGTATTCAAAATGCCTTTATAATATTAGTCAGCTATGTTTTTTATGGTTGGTGGGATTGGCGTTTTTTGTCTTTGATAGTGTTTAGCTCGTTGGTTGATTTTGTTTTGGGACAAAAAATTGAAAAATCGCGTGAGCAGCAAAATTTGGGCATAAGTGCATCAGGTGACTCTCTTTATCCAGAAGAATATAGCCCTAAATTATTTCTCTATATTTCGCTTTTCGTCAATCTGGGGCTACTTGGTATTTTCAAGTACTACGACTTCTTTATCACGGAGTTTATTACTGCTTTTGGAGCTTTGGGTGTTGAATTACACGCCAGCACATTACGCATTATTTTACCCGTTGGCATTAGCTTTTACACCTTCCAAACCCTGAGTTACACCATTGACGTTTATCGAGAAAAATTGCCAGCGGTATATGATTGGACGGTATTTTTCGCTTATGTGAGTTTCTTTCCGCAATTAGTGGCAGGTCCAATTGAGCGAGCGACGCAGCTCATTCCGCAGTTCAAAAAGCAACGTTATTTTGACTATGATGCGGCAAAGGACGGGATGCGACAAATCCTTTGGGGACTGTTTAAGAAAATGGTCATTGCAGACAATTGCGCACAAATTGTCGATAGAGTTTTTAATAATATTGAAACACAAGATACAGGGATGTTGGCACTTGGGGCGGTGCTTTTTGCCTTTCAGATTTACTGTGATTTTTCGGGTTATTCTGATATTGCGATTGGGACGGCGCGTTTGTTTGGTTTTAATTTGATGCGCAATTTTTCTTACCCTTATTTTGCGCGTGATATTGCTGAATTTTGGCGGCGCTGGCACATTTCTCTTTCGACTTGGTTTCGAGATTATGTTTACATTCCATTGGGCGGCAGTCGGGTGGATAGTAAAGTAAAACTCATCCGAAATATCTTTATCATTTTCCTTGTGAGTGGCTTCTGGCATGGCGCAAATTGGACTTTTTTAGTTTGGGGATTTTTACATGCACTCTACTTTCTGCCTTCTATTTTAAGAGGAAAAAATCGCAAAAACCTAAATACTATCGCCGAAAATCGAGCTTTACCCTCCCTAAAAGAAGCGGGACAAATGCTTTTTACTTTCGCTTTAGTTTGCATTGCTTGGATATTTTTTCGTGCAGAAAGTGTTGGTGATGCCTTTGATTATCTGACGCGTATGGTGACAGATTTGAGTTTCAACCCACGTCCTTTTCGCAAAAACATCTTCCTTTTACTCGGGATTGGTATTTTACTTTTGGTAGAATGGATGCAGCGGCGCAAAGCACATGGTTTTGATTTTGATGAAATGAAATTACCGCAGGTGGCGCGCTCAACGATTTACTTGGTGACGGCATTAGCTATTTTATTATTTTCAGTTACGGGAGGAAATGGCTTTATTTATTTTCAATTTTAGAAAGATTGAAGTATTATTTTACCCCCTAACCCCCATTTGGGGGAACTTTCGTTGATATTAACTTTCGATAGTCCTCAATTTCTCCACTTTGAAAAGACACTAAAACCAATAAAGAATTACCGAAAGCCCATACCTGAAAAAAGTTCCCCCAAATGGGGGTTATGGGGTCTCCAAAAGCAAAAATGACTCTTTTCCTAAAAAAAATAGCACTCTATCTCGCTCTCATATTCGTCCTGAATATAGCAGTCGGCACTTGGCTAAAATCCTACGAATCTGTCGATTTAAAAGCAGCCAAAGTCTTCTTCTCAGAGTTGCGTTGGGAAGATTATTACAATTTAGATGAACCGATAGACGCTTTGATTTTAGGTTCTTCGCACGCTTATCGCAGTTATCATCCCGCGACGATAAAAAAGGAATCAGGTCTGAAAAATGCCGTTTTCAACTTTGGTAGTTCTGCTCAATCGCCCGTCACAGGTTTATTTGTTTTAGAAGAAGTACTAAAAAAGCATCAGCCCAAAGTCGTGATTTTAGACCTCTACGTCATGGCACTGACGAGCGATGACCAATTAGACAATGGGCGTATCAATTACCATCCGATGCAATCTGGTGGTGTTAAAAGAGACTTTTTGCGCGAAGGTTTTAGTTTTTCTGAACAGATAAAGTTATTGTTCTTTCCAAGTTTTGTCTATCGTGACCATTTCAAACATAAGCTTAATAAACTTTTCGGACGCAATTATTTACCTGTCGGCAAAGGTCAGTATGACTCTAATGGTTTCGCTTTCAACACGGATACTTTAGCTTTGGCAAAATTAAAGTATGACAACCAATTTAGTCGTTTTGATATTCATGCAGACCAAATGACTGCTAAAAATTTAGCTTATACACAGAAAATAATTGACCGTTGCAAGTCTGCGGGTATCCCTTTGATTTTAATGAGTTCACCGATGCCGGTACATTCAGTGGATTTTATTAAAGAATACAAGCAAGTTTTTGCTAAATTTGGCAGTATTGCAAAGAAAAATGACTTGCCTTATTTTGATTATAATATTGAAACGATGGCAGAAATTAAAGATGAATTTCACTTCTATGATGATGACCACATGAATTTGAGTGGAGCAAAAATATTCTCAAAAAGAGTAGGAAAAATTATGACAAAAGCAATTGAATAAATGACAATACTCGGTCTCATACCCGCACGCGGAGGCAGCAAAGGAGTGCCCCGCAAGAATATTAAATTATTAGGTGCTAAACCCTTGATTGTGTATACAATTGAAGCGGGCTTAGAGTGCGTAGAAATTGACGAATTAGCCGTTTCGACAGATAATATTGAGATAGCTGATACAAGTAAAAAAGCGGGGGCAAAAGTGCCATTTATGCGTCCTGATGCTTTGGCGACAGATAAGTCTCCAAGCATTGATACCGTTATTCACGCAGTAGAGTTTTATGCAGCAGCTGGGCAACATTTTGATGCGGTCTGTCTACTGCAACCGACCTGCCCTTTTCGTACGGCAAAGGATATTACGGCAGCCATCCAGACTTTTAAAAAGCAAAACGCCGACAGTCTCATTTCGGTGAGAGAAGTACCGCATGAGTTCAATCCACATTGGACTTTTGAGGCAGCAGAAAGTGGCTTTTTGAAAATAGCAACGGGAGAAAAACAGATAATCACTCGCCGACAAGAATTGCCTAAAGCATACCATCGCGACGGCTCGATTTATATTGTTAAAACGGATGTTTTGTTGAGTCAAAAATCCTTGTATGGTAAAAAAATAGCCTTTCACCTTTCTGAAAATCCTGTTCACCTTAATATTGATACGATGGAGGATTGGAAGAGAGCGGAGGAACATTTGAAGGGATAACAAATATCAAAAGACGTCGGACGCTTAAATCAAGAAAAAACACAGATATCAAGGGTTAAAAGTGACTTTAATAAAAGTAGCGTCTGACGTCTGGTCTTAGAAAATAACAGTTTGAAGAAAGTAATAGGTGTCAGACGCTTTCTCCTTGTTAAACCTTTAATTTTATTTGAAAGTTTACGACTTTTAGTGCCGATAAGCGTCCGACACCACGCATTTAAATCTCCTATAATCTCTCTGTCTCTCCGCCTTTGCGGTAAAAGCTAAAA
>CAZQTE010000199.1:0-10196 GCA_964595615.1 uncultured Saprospiraceae bacterium | reverse complement strand
TAATGAATACAGAAACTGCTGGCTATGTTAAGTATGAATAAGCCGATAAGTAAAAATTGATGTTTTCTCAAATCAAAAAAAGCTTCGTAAACTACTTGTTTACGAGGCTTTTCTTATTGTGTGCCCGACATGGGAAATAACTTGGAGGTGCAAGTCCTCTACACGCTTGATAGCGAGGAGTGTTAGCCAAGAGCAAGGGCGTAGTAGTGATGCTGGGTCTGAAGGAAGCTGGCGGCAAAATTCCGCCCTGACGAACAGAAATCGCATATTAAGGCGGGCATGAGTGGGTAAGTTTGCAATACAAAACAAAGCCCTATAGCTATCCGGAGCTCATGTTTGTAAATGCGGCAGGGACATGGAATGAAGGTTATTTGTCTTACTCGGGGAGGTCTGTTTAACTGTTGGCGGCGGCAACGCATCAGCTAAAGCGGCAACTGTTTATAGCAATATGGGCAGGGTTAGACAGAAGTCAGCAGAGGTCATAGTAGCGGAGTATTGATTGCTCAACGCGAAGGACTGAATCTTAGAAATTAGGACTATGTTTAGCTGTCTGAAGCGAGCGTTAATGGCAGAAAATGTATTATTACAACTGACTTTCGGAGGATAGGTCGGAAACCGAAGATAAGAAAGGAGTGCCATTGTTCAATTTGCGATAAGATATAGTTCAAAATATCCAATTAACAAATTGGGGAAATCTAAGAAACCGCCGAGGTACGGAACCGTATGCCAGGTGGTGTGAGAGGGATAAGATAGGATTAGTGAACTCCTTTGCCGTTGGGCAGGTATAAAAGTTCGTCCTATCTTACCCTACTCGATTGCAAACAAGTCTATAACTCCGTAAAAAAAATATGTTAAAAAAATCCATCAAGTCAGGCAGCAAAAAAGCTACTTGTTTACTCTCTTCAATGTGTGAATAGGATTATTCTTTTCATGAAAGATACTCAAAATCAATCCTACTCCCGGATTGAGGAGGGTGACGGGCTATGATTTCTTTAGCGAGAAAACCCGTCACCTCATTTTTCTTTTAGCATTTCCTTCCTAAAGTTAAGTCTTTTATCTCTATCTTCCCGCTATTATTTACGAAACGATACTTTTTTGGCCTTATTTTGTTTGTTAATTTTATTAATACAAGTAAATTGAGGTTTTATTAATAACGGAGAACGATAATTATCATCTCATCCTAACCAATATTCACCACCACCACAGAAGAAATGGCAAAGATTAATATAGAACATAGTAAGAATGAGGACGCAATGAAACTGTTGCTGTCTAAAGTCAATCGCCGATTAGATAAAATCAAATTAGGCGGCGGACAAAAAAAGATTGATAAACAACATGAACGCGGCAAAATGACTGCGCGCGAACGCATAAACTATTTGATTGATGACAATTCTGAATTCTTCGAAATCGGAGCATTTTCAGGCTACGGTATGTATGAAGAATACGGAGGTTGTCCTGCAGGTGGTGTCGTCATGGGCATTGGTTATGTGACAGGCAGACAGTGTATGATTATCGCTAATGATGCAACAGTAAAAGCTGGCGCGTGGTTTCCGATTACAGCGAAAAAGAATATGCGTGCGCAGGAGATTGCTATGGAAAATCGTTTACCTGTCATTTACTTAGTCGATTCTGCGGGGGTTTTTCTTCCTATGCAGGACGAGATTTTTCCAGATAAAGAGCACTTTGGACGTATGTTTCGGAATAATGCGAAGATGTCAAGTATGGGTATTTTGCAGATTTCGGCGATTATGGGAAGTTGTGTTGCAGGTGGTGCTTACTTGCCAATTATGTCAGATGAAGCTCTGATTGTAGATAAAACAGGAAGTATTTTCTTGGCTGGACCTTATTTAGTAAAGGCTGCAATTGGGGAGACTGTAGATAAAGAAACACTCGGCGGTGCAACTACGCAATGTGAAATCAGTGGTGTGACGGATTATAAAATGCCAGATGACGCTACTTGCTTAGATACGATTAGAGATTTAATGGATAAGGTCGGCGCTTTTCCAAAAGCAGGTTTTGACCGCATCAAATCGAAAAAGCCGAAAGGCAAAGCAAACGAAATTTTAGAGATTTTCCCGTCTGAACGTACAAAACCATACAAAACGGTTGAGGTTTTAGAACGCATCGTTGATGAAGGAAAATTGACACAATATAAAGAAGGCTACGGGAAGACAATGATTTGTGCTTATGCACGCATTGATGGTTGGGCAGTAGGTATCGTGGCGAATAATCGTGAAGTCATCAAGACGAAAACGGGCGAAATGCAATTCGGTGGAGTGATTTACTCGGATGCTGCTGATAAAGCCGCGCGTTTTATCATGAATTGTAATCAGAAGAAAATTCCTTTGGTATTTTTCCATGATGTGACTGGATTTATGGTGGGTTCACGCAGTGAGCATGGCGGCATCATTAAAGACGGTGCAAAAATGGTTAGTGCAGTAAGTAATTCAACCGTTCCTAAATTTAGTATCGTGACTGGAAATAGCTATGGCGCTGGTAATTATGCGATGTGTGGAAAGGCTTATGACCCACGTTTGATTGTGGCTTGGCCTACCGCAAAAATCGCAGTTATGGGTGGCGCACAAGCCGCAAAAACATTAACGCAAATCCAAGTTGCCTCCATGAAAAGAAAAGGGGAGGAGCCAGATGAGCAAAAAGAAAAGGAACTTTACAATAAAATTAAGGACCGCTACGACCGTCAAACAACGCCAGAATACGCAGCTTCTCGTCTTTGGGTAGATGCAATTATTGACCCACGCGATACCCGTAAAATTATCAGTATGGGAATTGAAGCTGCAAATAATGCAGAGGTGGAGAAGTTTAATGTGGGAGTTTTACAGACTTAGAAAATTCAAATTCAAGCATCAAATTCAAATTCAAGAACGACCTGAAATTTGAATCTGATGCTTGAATTAAAAACTCTTCCCCAAAAGAAAACCTGCCCATTCCAATTATTCCGCGCGACTATCCTATCTTTGCGCGACTTTATAGCTTTTCAAAGAAGGCTTATAGTTTGCTCGTTCATATTTCATATTTCATATTTCATACTTCATATTTACACATGCAATATTTAGCAAAAACCTTATTTGGTTTAGAAGACGTTCTCGCTCAAGAATTAAAGGAACTCGGTGCGACCGATATTGTTCCTGGTGCGCGTCATGTCACATTTAAGGGAGACAAAAGATTGTTGTATCGAGCGAACTATGAGTTGCGGACAGCTATCCGTATCCTTCAGCCGATTTATTCATTTAAGACAAAGCATGAAAATCATTTTTATGCTAAGATGTATGAATTTGATTGGGCAAAATATTTCGATTTAGACCAGACATTTGCTATCGACGGCGTTACGCAATCGAAGTACATGACGCACTCCAAATACGTCGCCTTGAAAGCGAAAGATAGTATCGTTGACCAGTTTCGTTCGCGTTTTAGAGAGCGTCCGAGTATTGATGTGCAAGACCCAGATATTCGTTTTAATGTGCATATTTCGCGTGATAATCTGTGTACGGTGAGTATTGATACTTCGGGTGATAGTTTGCACAAGCGCGGCTATCGTCGAGATACGGTAGAGGCGCCGATTAATGAAATATTAGCGGCAGGATTGGTCTTGTTATCAGGTTGGAAAAGAGACCGTGCGTTTTTAGATCCGATGTGTGGTTCTGGAACAATTGCCATTGAAGCAGCGATGTTGGCGAAAAATATGCCGCCACAAAAACAACGTAAAATTCCTTTTGGATTTGTGAAAAGAAAGGATTTTGATGCAGATTTGTGGGAGGAAGTGAAAAATGAAGCTGACGCGAAAATCAGTGATTTTGAGCATGATGTTTTAGGTTCGGATAAAGATTTTGATGCGGTGAGTATTTCGCGATTTAATGCGGGATATGCTGAGGTGGATGATGTTGTGACTTTCTCGCGTCGAGATTTTAAATTGGCAAAAGCACCAGCAGAAAGCGGTGTTTTGATTTTCAATCCGCCCTATGATGAGCGTCTTGGCGTAGCAGATGTTACTGCTTTTTACAAAGCTATTGGCGATGCACTTAAGAAGAATTGGACAGGCTGGGAAGCTTGGATTATTTCCTCAAATATTGGTGCTTTAAAGCGTTTAGGTTTACGTGCTTCTTCTCGTAAAAATCTCTTTAATGGTAAGTTAGAATGTAAATTGATGCAATTTGAGATGTATGACGGTACGCGGAAGGTGAAGAAAGAAGAGGGGGAGAAAAAAGTTGTTGAGTTTAAAAGAATTGTGAAAAAGGGAGAACAAGCGGAAGTGAAGAAAGAAAAATAAATTAACATAGAGCTACTACCTTTTCAAAAGCTACGGTACCTATACAGCTGGGCAAATTTAATTTAGACTTTTTGCAGTTTTATGAATTGCGACCTTGAAGAGGTCTACAAGCGTAGCTCCATGCGAAGCTTGGGGTTAAATATTGGTGTAAATGGCGCGACTTTGAAGAAGTCTACAAAAACACACATTGTTAGCAAAAGAAACAAGATATCAGTTTCATTACTAAGTACTCGGACACAATTATTTACGGTCTGGCGAAATTTATCGGAAGCTAATAGTTTACTTGTCGACTTCTTCAAAGTCATTCCGATTAGCTTAATATTTAACTCAAGCTTCGCTTGAGGCTATTTTTGTTGACCTCTTCAAGGTCACCAACAATTACCCATTTGTATAGGTACCGTAGCTTTTCAAAAAGTAGTAGCTCTATTTGCTTATAGCCCAATAATTCAAAATAATTCCAATTGAAAAAACTAATCTTATTTTTAGCCGTACTCTTCGCTATATTAGCGGTATTAATATTCCTCGCAGTCAAGAATATTGCACCTTACGCTATTCTGCAACCACAACGTATCAACGAAAATATTTCTCCTACCCAACTCGGTCTAATCAATGAAAAAGTAGAAATCAAAACACGTGATGCTATCACTCTTAATGGCTATTGGACAAAGTCTAAAACTCCAGAAGTCAAAGGAATTATGATTTTGATTCACGGAGTAGGTGGTTGTAAAGAACACTTTTTAGGTTTGGCGGGTGAGCTTTCTCTGAAAGGAATAGAGTCTATCGTTTTTGATGCACGTGCACATGGAAAGAGTGGGGGAGAATATTGCACTTATGGGTTTAATGAGAAAAAAGATGTTGCTGATATCATCAATTTTATCAAAGCAAGAACTCCTGATTTACCCATAGGTATTTGGGGGAATTCATTAGGAGGTGCAGTCGCGCTTCAAGCTTTAGAATACGATGAGCGTATTCAATTTGGTGTTATTGAAAGCACTTTTACCGAATTAGACCAAATTGTTATTGATTACAAAAAGAGAATGCTTGGTTTCGGATTTAGATTTATGTCTGATTATGCCTTAAAGTTGGCAGGTGAGATTGCGAATTTTAATCCTGATGAAGTTAAACCAATTGAGTCTGTTAAGAATATAGAACAGCCTGTTCTTATCACACATGGAGACGCGGACAAAAATATTTCTTACAAATATGGTCAACAACTTTTTGATAATTTAAAATCGGAGGATAAGGAATTTGTCTTAGTGGAAGGTGGTGGGCATTCTGATATGTATATCAAAGGAGGAGCGGAGTATAAGGCGAAAATTATGAGGTTTATTGAGAGGAATTTTGAGTAAGGTTCATGAAATTCAGAGCTACTACCTTTTTCAAAAGGTAGTAGCTCTGTACTGTAAATCTAATTCACCTCCCACTCAGCCACCAATCCACGCAATCCCATATCCACAATTTGCTCATTTTCTCCAGCCTCATCCGCATAAAAATCCAATTTTCCATTTCCATTCAAATCCTGCCATTCAAAGCTCTCATTGATAGAGAAAGAAAGCGTCACCAAAATATCATCGACCTCTTCACCCGTAATGACCAATGGCTCCGTAAATGCGCCCGTCACCACACAAGAACCCGCTGGAATATCGCTATCGCCTGCCAAAGGATTTACAACCGTCGTAGCACCACCTGGAGACTCTCCACTGTACAATTGATTAAAACTCGACCAAGGAGCAGTCAAGTCCGTCTCAAATGCCCAAAAACCTTGTAATTTATCATCATTGACAGATAATGTCTTATCTCGAACCTGAACATCACCAATGTAATTATTGAAACCTAAAAAGGAAGCAACGGTCGCTGTTTGGTCTTCTAAATCTCCGACTTGCGGAATATTATTGATGTTAAATTTTACATCATATTGCTGAAAAGAAACGGAAACACGGGCGTATTCATAAGTTCCAGGTTCCATATCGCTCAGTGGTAATTCTAAGAAAACAGTATTTTCATCTTCTATTATTGCTTTATCAAAATCGACGGCATTACTACCGCCAGCGCTTGTCTCCGCACCTTTGTAAGCTAAAAAACCTTCACCATAAGGTGTAAAGCGATTGGGTGTCATATCAATGACGTGAACACTCAATTTTTGAAAATCTGGAGTTTGTGCAGCATTTCCCTCTGGGATAACAGAAGCTTGCCCAATTGCACCAAGACGCTCTTGGTTTTCGTCAAATTTGAATTGAAAGCGAATCTTGCGGTCAGTGCTATTAGGATTGACCGTTTCGTCAGTTGTTGGAGTACAAGAAATTATCGCAATACTCAATAAGAAGAAAAAGAAAGGGAATACTTTCATCAGATTTAATTTGGTGAAAAATTTTAGCGTCCTTTGAAGAACCAATTTTGAAAGACATAAAAACATATGAATTTAAGGGTTTATTGCCTTTTGACTATTTTTTTCTGATTTTTTAATTTTTGCAGGTAAGTCTTTTTACATTTAAGATGTCTTATAAAGAGACGAATTCTTTCTCGCCTAAACTCATTTCTCACTCCTTAAAAAATACCAACTTTTGTCATTTTGCGCCTTTTTATAAATCTAAACAAACAAAAATTCATGAACATCTTTCGCACACTTTTAGTAGGATTAATATTCCTGCTGACATCCTCTATTTTGCTTGCTCAACCTGAACCTTGTGGTGATGATGCCGCCATGACTTCCTTCTGCGTGGATGCTTGCGCTATCTGTGATATTGATGGCTTTACGGGAATTAATGACCTTAATGCACAAGGACAAGCTTTTGATGGTTTCTGTACCAATGGCTTTAATAATATTCAATATATTGCTTTCATCGCGGGTAGTGAGGATTTGACGATTCAAGTGGATGTGGGAACTTGTAATGGTGGGAATAATAATCTCGAAGTTGGATTTTTTGAAAGTTTGGATTGTAACACATTTACACCGATTACTGATTGTGATACGAATATACCTCAGAACACCAGTCAGACTTTTGAGACTTTTGTTCCTTTAGTTATCGGTCAACATTACTATTTGGTTATAGATGGCAGTATGTCCGCTAATTGTGCATGGACATTTAATGTACTTGAAGGAAGTACGGCGGTTCTGCCATTAGATGATTCAGGAGTTATTACTGCGCCTGAGGAAACTTGCCCTGATATGCCTGTGATATTTAGTACGACAGGGGAGGAAGGGGCTGCTATTTATGATTGGACAGTAGACGGTGTTGTTCAAAGTGAAAATGATGCAGATATTGAGCTTTCTTTTCCTGCGGATGGCACTTATGAAATTTGTGTAACTGCTTCCAACGTTTGTGATGAAGCTCCTCCGACCTGCGTCACTTATCAAGTGCGGACACCAGAGACGTTTTCTATTAATGAAGTACTTTGTGATGGTGATTGTGTAGAAGCAAATGGTGTGCAATTTTGTGAGACGGGTACTTATCAAGAAGTGATTACGCTTTCAAATGGTTGTGATAGTTTGATAAATATCGATATTGAAGTATTACCGCAGCCGCAGGTTTCTTTGGATGTTTGGATTTGTAATGATGATGAATTTCTGATTGGAACGACAGCTTACAATATGACAGGTTCTTATGAGAATACAGTTTTGACTGCAAACGATTGTGATAGTGTTGTCTTTTTAGATTTGTTGGTGATAGAATGTGAAATTATTGGAACGACAGAAGAGATACCCGTTATCTGTAATGGTACCGCAACAGGGACTTTAATTTTCTCCGTTGACCAAGGAGAACCACCTTTGTCATATACTTATACCAATGTAGAAGACGGAACTATTTCAGGAATGGGAACAACAAATCTTTTGATTAATAATGAAATCCCGAATATCCCACAAGGTTTGTATCAAATTTATATTTCAGATAATTTTGGAAATGATGTAGTCGTTTTACAAGAAGTGACAGAGCCTACAGTTTTAGAGATAGAATTAGAAGCCTCGGATTATGACGGCTTTAATGTGAGCTGTTTTCTATCTGAAGGTCTGCCAGGCGATGATGGCACTTTGACTGCAAATGTAATGGGAGGAGTGCCACCTTATACTTATCTATGGTCTAATGGACAAACGAATCAAACGGCAACTGGATTGACCTACGAAAACTACAGTGTTACCGTCACTGATAATGTTGGATGTCCAATTGAAGCTAATTTTACACTTCTTCCTCCTCCTCCAATAATGGCTGATATCGAGTTTACCGACCCAAACTGTGATGGCTTTGAGACAGGTGAAATAGAGATTTTAGCAATTAATGGTGGTGCGCCAACTTATACTTTTTCATTGGATGATGAAAACTATCAAAATGACTCTCTTTTTGTAGAATTGTCCGAAGGAACATATAATGTGTATGTCATGGATGACAATGGCTGCATAGAGATTGTAACTTCTCAATTAACTGCGCCAGAAATACCAGAGATATTTTTTCCAGAAGCATTGACTTTAGACTTGGGAGATAGTCTTAGAATAATACCAACTATGAATGGGGCAGAATTGGCAACTATCACTTGGGTAGATAGCATGACTCTAAGTTGTGGAGATTGTTTAGAACCCTATGCTAGTCCTGTGAATACGACAGAATATTTTCTTACAGTTACTTCGATTGATGAATGTGTGGACAGTGACTCTATTTTAGTGACAGTTGATAAACGTAGACGCGTTTTTATTCCAAATGCAATTACGCCTAATTTTGATGGTGTAAATGACGGACTTGTTATCTATGGAGGACCAGAAGTTGAGCAAATACGTTCTTTTCAGGTGTATAGTCGCTGGGGAGAACTCATTTTCGAAAGAAATAATTTTGCTCCAAATGATATTTCTTTAGGCTGGGACGGAACACATCGCGGTAAAAGATTAGACTCTGATGTCTTTATTTATACTGCTACGGTTGATTTTATTGATGGCGAAAATGTCTTTTACAAAGGAGATGTATCGATTATTCGATGATTTTACTTTTTTTTAATTTAAAGTAGCGCCTGTTTCGATGTATCGGAACAGGCGCTATTGTTTTATTCCTTTTTTATGTGCGATTTTCTCACAAATCAGCAAATTTCCTTCTTTTAAGAACTTTTGTCCATCTCTCACGAACTTTTGTCCGCTTATTCTGCCTATTCGCCGCCCTATCTTTGTACTATCGAAAGCGAAAAGCTTTTATATCTAGAAAAAATCAAAAAAAATTAAAACCAATATCATGAAAGAGATAAAAAATTTCGAAGAATTCAATGCAGTTCAAAATCAAACTAAACCAGTATTATTAGATTTTTATGCGGACTGGTGTGGACCATGTCGTGCTCTGTTACCAACTGTAGAAAAATTAGCAGACAAGCACGCTGATGACTTTATTATCCAGAAAGTAAACGTGGATAGATTTCCAGAGCTCGCTGGTCAATTTGGAGTCCGCAGTATCCCTGCTTTATTCGTTTTGAAAAATGGTAAAATTGCTGAGTCTCTTGTAGGTTATAAGTCTGAAGTAGAGTTAGAAAATATTCTACAAGGACATTTGGAAGCAGCATAAAATTTAGTTTCCCCCCGACTATAAATGCAATAGTTGTCAGATACGAAAGTATCTGACAACTTAAAGCATCCCAAACGAATACACAAAACTACTTTTTAAGAACGAAAACCAACATCCGACTTATTATTTTTAAAAAACGAAAAACTAAGTGCATGACATTATTTATTCGGATAAATTTGAGAGAGAGTTTTTTTTGATAGTTTTCTTTTAAAAATCGTTGCATGGTCTGCATCACGCGACTATTTTTAAGAGGAAAATAATCCCGACGCATCGGGACAGGCTAAAAAAATATCCTCTCAAAATGTCCGAATAAATAGTGTCAGGGACTTAAGTAGGTTTACATATTTAAGTGTTCATTAAAAACTTTCAGAGTAAAGCCA
>CAZQTE010000198.1:2569-10217 GCA_964595615.1 uncultured Saprospiraceae bacterium | reverse complement strand
CTTTTTTCGTATCGAAATAGGAACTGGTAATAAGTTCCTTCACTTTATTTCTGTCATGGAGTAGGTTGAAATCTAAGTCCGCAGTATGTGCCTCTATAGTAGTTTTAAGAGCTAATTGTGTCAGTCCTATTTTGGGATATAAATAACAAATTAGAAGAAACAAAAGGAGTTTTGAATTCATAATTTTAATGTCTTTAACTTTATTTTTCTCACTCAAACAAAACATCCATAGTCAAATCATGTTGCAACACATCCGAATGAATGCCATTAGTCGTACCGTAAGAACTAATCATAGTCAACCAAATGGCTTTTTTCGTCCCCGTTGCTTGCCTAAACGCCCCCTTTTTGCGGAGTAGTTTCATCTGATAGCTTTTATCAATCATAAAGGGTTCAATCATAAAT
Source organism: uncultured Saprospiraceae bacterium (assembly GCA_964595615.1). Lineage (GTDB taxonomy): Bacteria > Bacteroidota > Bacteroidia > Chitinophagales > Saprospiraceae > JAHDCG01. Next base: position 9,815 of record CAZQTE010000198.1, on the reverse strand, counting down.
TTCATTTCGCAAAGATTGATGATTTGGTCTTTGCGGTCAATGAGTAGGTCAATCTGTGCGTCTTGATTTTGCCACGACGCTACTGAGGTAGAGACTCCTGCGATACCGAGGGCTTTTTTTATTTGTGGAATATGATGTAAACAAACGATTTCGAAAGCATAACCCGACCAATTGTAATATCTCGGCGTATCGTTTAAATCTTTCCAAAAATCCTCGTCATTTTCGTCCGAACCTTTGATAAAACGTAGGTAAAACAACGAATAGGGATCAATGAGTTGGTACAAACTATCGCGTTTTTTTTTGTCGAATGGCTTATATTTTCGAATAAAGCTGCTTTCTTCCAATTCACGCAAAATTCTGGTGAAAGTTCCCCCTTCTTTCAGTCCTGACAGTTTTAGTATTTCCGAACGTTTTATTCCTTTTCCTTTTGTGGCTAAGGCTTCAATGATAGAAACGTGTTTTTCAGCATTCTTAAACAAAGAAGCGAAAAGACTATCGTATTCGTACTTCATAATGGCACCAGGCGTAAAACACAGACGATTGATATTTTGCATGGAACTCCTGTCAGGCTCTATTTGGTCTAAGTAAAACGGAATCCCTCCTAAAACCATGTAGGTTAAAACAGTTTGATAACGTGAATAATTAGCTCGCCGATGCTTGAGAAATTGCTCTGTTTCTAACAGGGTAAATGGTGCAACTTTAATGCGGGCGGTCACTCGGTTGTATAGACCACCTTTATTTTTGAGCAGTTTATTTATCATCCAAGATGCCGCCGAACCACAGACAATTAGCAAAATATCATTACGTGCGCTCGCCCAACTATTCCAAAAATACTCCAAAGCAGAAAGAAAACCCGATTTCTTGGTTGCCAGCCACGGCATTTCATCCAGAAAAATAACTTTTTTTTGGTCTTTAGGTAGCTTTTTTAACAAACTAATCAACTGCCGAAAGGCATCAAACCAATCATCGGGCATAAGCGGAATATCTTCTTTATCAGATGAATATGCCATCATCGAATCCCGAAACAGTGCCAACTGTTGTTTTTTGGGTTCATTAGCTGCACCTGTCAGATAAAAGGAAAAACGTTGCTCAAATACTTGTCTGACCAAAAAGGTCTTACCTACACGCCTTCGCCCGTAAATAGCTACGAATTCAGATTTAAAAGAAGCGTATTTCCTTTCTAATATTTCTTGCTCTGCCTGTCTGCCGATGAGAATATTTTTAAGCATAATTGGAGATAAGTGTTAAAAACAGATATTTATCTCCAAATATATAAATATAACTGGAGATAAGTCTATTTTTTCACTACTTATCTCCAAAAATAATTTATTTTCCGCTTTATCTCCCCTATAAAAGCAAGATAAAGCAGATTACCCCTTTTCATATTTACCAAGATACCTCTCAAAAGTAGCCAAATCCTTATCCCCTCTCCCCGACAAACAAACCACCAAAACATCACTTTTATCATATTCCATCATATCCAAAGCCGCAAAAGCATGCGCCGTCTCCAATGCAGGAATAATTCCCTCCGTTCGTGATAAAAAGAAAGCCGCTTTTACCGCTTCATCATCTGTAACCGAAATCGCTTCTGCTCGCCCAGAGTCAATCAAATGCGCGTGCAAAGGTCCAATACCCGGATAATCCAATCCCGCAGAAAGCGAATATGGCTCCACAATCTGACCGTCTTTCGTTTGCATCAAAAGAGTGCGACTACCGTGAATAACGCCTTCTGTACCAAGGACAGATGTTGCCGCCGACTCGCCACTGTGAATACCCAATCCTGCCGCTTCTACCGCAATAAGACGCACATCTTTTTCATTCAAATAATGGTAATATGCCCCTGCTGCATTACTTCCTCCACCAACACAAGCGATAATTGCATCTGGATTTTTCTTTCCTGTATGTTCTTCTAATTGCCATTGCATTTCCTCCGAAATGACGGACTGAAAACGCGCCACCATATCTGGATAGGGATGCGGACCAACGACCGAACCGATGATATAATGTGTGTCTTCTGGATTGTTAATCCAATCACGAATAGCTTCATTAGTGGCGTCTTTTAAGGTACGGCTGCCGCTTAATGCTGGACGCACTTCTGCTCCTAACATCTTCATTCTCTGGACATTGGGCGCTTGTCTGGCAATGTCAATTTCGCCCATATAGACGATGCATTCGATGCCCATTAGTGCACAGACAGTTGCTGTCGCAACGCCGTGTTGCCCTGCGCCTGTTTCGGCGATGATGCGTTTTTTGCCGAGGCGTTGAGCGAGGAGAATTTGCCCGATAGTGTTGTTAATCTTGTGTGCGCCAGTGTGATTGAGGTCTTCGCGTTTGAGGTAGATGGTCACGCCGTAATGCTCGCTGAGACGCTCGGCGAGGTATAATGGCGAGGGGCGACCGACGTAATCCCGTAAAAGAGATTTAAATTGTTTTTGGAATTTGTCTTCGTACATAATGTCGGTATAAACTCGTTGGAGTTCTTCGACATTTGGGTATAGCATTTCGGGGACGAATGCGCCGCCGAATTTGCCGTAGTAGCCTTGTGGATTGATTTGTATTTTTTCCATTTTTTGTAGGATTGGAACACGGATAAACACGGATTCAAAGGATTGAACACAGATTTTTTTCTCGTGTGACTTTGTTTTTATTTTTTGGTTAAATAACTGCTGCTATGACTAAAAGAGTAATGGCTAACAGGTTGACTATCGGAAAAATCAAGAGAAACTTCTGTCCGATATGTAGTTCTTTTAAGTGCTTTCTAAAATATTTCAAAGCGATTCTTATTCCTAAGATAGGTAGCAGGAATATGTTAATAAAAACAACAGAACTAATTACAGTTGTAATAGTACTGGATAAAATAGCACTCCAAGGTAATGCCATTAATACTATCGGTGACAGTATCAAGAGCAAGTTTAAGATTAATATGGTTGTTTCTGATGTTTTGAATTTCATGTACAGTAGATTTGGCAGAAAACGATAAGTTTTAGATTCCTGCAATTCTCGTCACCGACGAAAATGCCAGTAAGATAAAATTGAACAGAGGAAAAAACAATAATATCTTCTCCGATAAACTCAATTCTTTTAAATGCCTTTTCCAATAGGTTGTCGTAATACGAATGCCCAAAAACATGACGAAAAAACCAATCATCGCAATGACGGCAAAGACTCCTTGCAAACTTTCATTGCTGATTGAAAAGAAATTTTTAATCGTGATGATGGCGAAAATGATGACGTTCATCCATAATATTCTCTTTTCCTTTTTAGGTAGAATACTCGTTTTTTCGCTTCTATTATCGTCTAAGATATTACTCATTCGTTGCTTTTTATTGAGGTAATAAATTGCTCCACCTCATTAGATTTTTTCAGACCAGGTTCGCTTTCAAATCCACTATTGACATCTACGCCCCAAAGTAATGGATGTTGGAATTTTTTCACTGCACCTACATCTGCTAAGCTGATGCCGCCACTTAGTAAAAATGGGGTTTCTCCTCGATATTCTTGCAGGATTTCCCAGTTGAATTTGAAACCGTTGCCGCCGCGCTCTTTTCCTTTTGTATCAAAGAGGAATAGGTCTGCGACTTCCTCATATTTTTCCGTTTTCTTGAAATCAAAACGCTCTCCTACTGAGAATACTTTGATGACTTTTACTTTTGGGTTTTCGGCTTTGATTGTTGTGCAATATTCTGGGCTTTCGTCGCCGTGTAGTTGGACGTAATCTAATTGAAAGTCAGTGATTTGCGTTTTCACATCATCCTCTTTTGCATTTACGAAAACTCCCACTTTTTCTATTTTTTTTTCTAATCCAACACGTAAACCTAAAATCGAAGAAAGTTCCCCCAGTAGGGGGTTAGGGGGTGAATCCACATACCGCTTCGACTTCTCAAAAAAGATAAAGCCCAACATATCTGCACCTGCTTCTGCGATGTCTGCGATATTTTGCGGGTCGCGCATGCCGCATACTTTTACTTTTATATCTTTCATTACTTAGACCTTGGCAGCTGAAGCAGCCGGTACGCGTGCGTTGATTTCACGAATAAATTCTTGCGCGCGTTTATGTGGTTGTGCATCTTGCATGAAGTGTTCGCCGATGAGAAATCCTTGATAACCCGCCGCTTTCAAAGTCAAGATATTTTCTACATTGGAGATGCCGCTTTCGCTGATGCGGACGAATTCATTTGGTATTGCGTCAAATAATTCTAAAGAAGTATTGATGCTGACCTCAAAGGTTTCTAAATTGCGGTTGTTCACACCAATGACGTCTAAATCTGGTGTAATTTTATCCAATTGACGCAGCGAATGCACTTCCATTAGGACTTCTAAACCTAAGCTTTTGGCAAACTTAGCTAAACGTGCAACTTCTTGTTTATCAAGACATTCCGCGATTAAAAGTATAGCATCTGCTCCGATTGATTTGGCTTCGATGATTTGATATTCATCGACGACAAAGTCTTTGCGGAGAATTGGGCAGAAGTTAAATTTTCTGGCTTCCGTTAAGTCTGCATTTTTACCTTTAAAGAATTTTTCATCGGTCAAAACGGATAATGCACTCGCGCCCGCTTGCATGTAGCCAATGCTGACTTCTTCTACTTTTGCATAAGGATTGATGTCGCCTTTTGACGGGCTGTGACGTTTAAATTCTGCGATGATACCACTTTTGTCTTCGCGCAAAAGGTACTTGCGTAGACTGACTACTGGGGTTTCAAAGTAGATGCTTTTTTCGAGTAGCTTCGTGGGGTATAGTTCCTTGCGGGTGGCTACTTCGGTGCGTTTGTGTTGGGTGATTTTGTCTAAGATATTCATTATTTGAATTACGATTTACGAAGTACGATTTACGATGACTTCGATGTTATTTCTATGACGTTTGCTTTGAACCAAAGAGAACAGTCTTCTAAAGTATGTTTACTATCTGCAACTTCTAAAACAAAATTAACAAGTAAATCTTCTCCATTACTACCTATATCCACAGGTATTCGTGTATTATCTTCTTTAAAAACTGGTTTCAAATCTATTCTTAGTCTATGTCCGTTCAACTTCAGAAATGAAAGTGCAGACTCAAGTCCTGTACGCTTATTCCCATCCCAAAAAAGATGACTGGAATTTGTTTTGTGCAAATAGAACGCAGCTTTGTCCCATATTTGAGGATAAATTTCTTCACCAGCTATAATTACATTGACAGCTTCCACCATATACTCGAAAGAGGTAGGATTTTTTAGATTTTCAGGTTCTGAATAAGAACCACCATTCTCTTTAACAGTTCTTCTATTAATTTTGAGAATGTACTTTCGTTTTAATGGTATCATGCTAATCGGTTAAAAACATTTTTATATTCTGCAAAATCTTCGTCTAAAATCTTTTCAAATAGAGCATCCTGTTCTGCTTCTGTTTCTAATTTTTTCTTTCTTTCTTCAATCAATCCTTGAAGAAGAACTAAAAAGAAGTCAGGTTTTTCCTCTAAAATCTCTATAAAAATAGTCTTAAAATACTTAGGATTTTCTTCCATTATTTCAAGTAAGGCTTCTTTATTTTGAGCTTTATTAATTCGTACCATAAAATCTAATTTTAAAATTTATTAAAACTTACCAAAACCAAAACGGTTTGACTCCAAAACTAATTCCCTAAGATACCAAATTCCTTAGTATTTTCAAAGCCTTCCCACTCTCCAAACTCTCCTTAGCCTCTGATATACAATCATTTAACGAAGCTTTTGGCTTAATTGTTTGGATAGCCAAACCTGCATTTGCCGCCACCACATCATTCTGCGCAGGAGTTCCTTTTCCTTCTAAAATATTACGGAAAATGACCTTTGCTTCTTTGACCGTATTCCCTCCGAAAAGGTCGCTTTGTTTATATTGTGGCAAACCAAAATCTAAAGGTTGTAATAATTCTTCTGTCTCTGGCTTTATCACTTTTATCGCGCCTGTCAAACTTACCTCATCATAACCATCTAAAGCATAAACGGCTGTGAATTTCTTGTCATCTGTACGCAATATATCGCGATACAAACTCAATACGGGCAAATTAAATGTTCCAAAAAGTTGATATTTCGGTTGCGCAGGACTGACCAAAGGTCCCAACATATTAAAGAAGGTTTTTAAACCTAATGCTTTACGAATAGGCACGACCGCTTTCATAGCAGGATGAAAAAGTGGTGCATGAAAAAAAGTAATCCCCACTTCATCTAACTGCTTCAATAACAATCCTTTATCATTCTTAAATTCATATCCTAATGCCATTAAGACATCACTCGAACCACTACTACTACTCACGCCATAACTTCCATGTTTGGTAACTTTATAGCCCGCACCCGCTATCAAAAATGCAGCGCAAGTGCTGACATTAAAGGTATCTTTTCCGTCTCCTCCTGTGCCTACAATATCAATGGTTTCACGTCCTTCTAAGTCCACTTTTACACACAATTCTAACATCGCATCGCGAAAACCTGCTAACTCTTGATAGGTGATGTCGCGCATCATGTAGGCAGTCATAAAGCTCGCTACTTGTTCGTTATTGTACTGCTCTTTGCTGATGTTGAGCAGAGTATTTTTTGCTTCCTCACGGCTTAATAATTTGCCACTGTGAAGATGATTTAATATTTCTTTCATGGAGTAATTTTGAATGAAGAATTTTGAATTTTGAATGATTACATCAAACAATTAAACCACTTTTAAACAATAGCATCCGTCAAATCTTCTCGTGCCTTAATGAGTGTTTCTTGATATTCTAACCAATTGCGTAGCATCTGTTTTCCATGTTCAGTCATGACACTTTCTGGGTGAAATTGTACTCCACGTACATTGTAAGACTTGTGACGCATTGCCATGACTGTCCCGTCTTCTGCCTCTGCTGTCACCTCAAAACAATCGGGTAAATTCTCCTTTCTCACTGACCAAGAGTGGTAGCGTCCTGCATTGAATTTTTGTGGAATATTTTCAAATAAAACATCGCTATTTGTTACCTGCATAGGCGTTTCAATGCCGTGGTAAACTTGCGATAAATTATAAACTTCTCCGCCAAATGCTTCGCCTATTGCTTGATGTCCGAGACAGACACCGAATATTGCTTTTCGGTGCGCGTATTCCTTGATGAGTTCGGGCATAATGCCTGCATCTTTGGGCAGTCCAGGTCCTGGACTGAGTATGATTGCATCGTATGCGTCCACCTCCTCTACTGTGATTTGGTCGTTGCGAATAACGTCAATATCATGTCCTAAAATCTCTTGGATATATTGGACAAGATTGTATGTAAA
>CAZQTE010000198.1:0-2469 GCA_964595615.1 uncultured Saprospiraceae bacterium | reverse complement strand
TTTTCCGCTTCCTTCAATGCTTTCGTCAATGCACCTAATTTATTGTTTACTTCCTGCAATTCGCTCTCCTCATTGCTACTCACTACTATACCAGCACCAGCTTGATAATGTAGCGTATTGTTCATGCTCATGAAAGAGCGAATAACTATGGCTTGGTTCATTTCACCGTTAAAACCGATGTAACCAATACCACCACCGTAGAACGCGCGATTTTGATTTTCGTGTTCATTAATTAACTCCAAAGCGCGGTATTTTGGTGCGCCAGAGAGCGTTCCTGCGGGGAAAGTGTCGCCAAATACTTGAACGGGATTCGTATTTTTATTGAGTTTACCTTTTACGTTACTGACCAAGTGGATGACGTGGCTGAAATATTGGACTTCTTTTAGTTTGTTGACCGTCACTTCGGTACTGCATCTACCGAGGTCATTGCGGGCTAAATCTACGAGCATGATGTGCTCGGCGTTTTCTTTTGGGTCGGCAGCTAATGCCGCGGCGCGGCGGCGGTCTTCCTCATCGTCTCCGCTACGTTTGTAGGTCCCTGCGATTGGATTGACACTGGCTTCATTATCTTTGATGACCATTTGTGCTTCGGGGCTACTTCCAAATATTTTGTAATCGCCGTAGTCAAAATAAAACAAGTAAGGAGACGGGTTTATGCTGCGCAATACGCGATACACATTGAAGTCATCACCTGTGAATTTTTGTTGGAATTGGCGGCTGAATACAATTTGAAAAACATCCCCTTTTTGGCAGTAATGCTTTCCTTTAGTGACAAGTTTTTTAAACGCGTCATCCGTTAGATTCGAAGTCTCCTTGCCTTCTAAAACAAAGTTATTCTGAGACGTGATATGGGTAATATCTAAACGGCGTTCAAGTTTATCTAATTGTGATTTTTCCCCCGTTGGAATATTTTCTAAGAAGTACATTTCCTCTTTAAAATGATTGATAGCAATCACGAAACGATAAAGGCTATAATTCAAATCAGGCAGGTCAAATTTGCGTTTTTTCGGGTCAAACTTTAAAGTATCAAAATACTGTACGCCGTCGAATGCAGTGTGACCAAAAAAACCATTAATCACTTGATAATCAGACTTTTGCTCCACATAAAAACGTTTTAAATAAGCTTGAAAACGCGCTGGCACATCTGTATAATTGAGGAGTTTTTCTTCTTTTACTTTTTCATTAGGAAGTGACTCGAATAACACTCCATTTTGAACTTTAAATGTAGCAATTGGGTCGATACCAATAAAGCTAAAGGAATTTTCTGCGCTGCGAAAATCATTACTTTCGAGCAATACGGTATTGCTGTAATGCTCTCTAATTTTGAGGTAGAGCGATACAGGCGTGACGGTGTCTGCCAAGCGGCGGCGGACGATAGTTTTAATTGCTATTTTTGAGTCGGTTGCAGTCATTTTTTAAGTATTCCTGATATGCCATATTTCTAAAATATGGTATATTTTTTCATAGATAAATCCTTTCTTGAAATATGCCATATCTTGAAGATATGGCATATTAAAAAAGCGGCTTGCCGAGTGAACGACAAGCCGCTTTAGAAGTATTTTGTTTTCAAATTTGAACAACAAACATAGCGCACTTATTTCACCCGAACGGAGTAAAATCTGTGCCACCACCAATTGTTATTCATATTTTGCATCAAAATAAATTGTTTGTTTGTGCTTAGTGTAAAAATTCTGTAAGGCAAAGATAGGTTCTTTTTTCTCGTAAAAACAAGTTTTCTTTGTGCTATAAATTTCGTTTATTTACGATATGTTCTGATAATATATTGATTTTCAAAGAATTAATCGAAGTCTTTTTTTTCAAAAAAAACTAAAAATAATCTCATATGAAAGCATTTTATACTTCTTCGCTTTTAATAATTGCTATTTTTTTTACGGCTTGTAACGCAACAAAAATGGCTCAAAAAAATCAAGTTTCAGATTTTGAAATGCTCAAAAGCATGATGGTAGGTACATTTAACTCTTCAGCTCATGCCGCGCGTGATACAAATTACTATGACATCACATTGCATATGTATCCGATTTGGGAAGACGATGCTCAGACTTGGTTATATGTGGAACAAACGGTGACTTCGATGCCTGACAAACCGTATCGTCAGCGTGTTTATAGACTAGAACAAGCAGATAAGTCGACTTTTAAAAGTTACATTTATACCTTTGAAGACCCTAAATTATTTGTGGGCGCATGGAAGAATAAGTCCATTTTTGATAGCATGAAACCTTCTGAAGTGATACTAAAAGAAGGTTGTGAAGTTGTTTTGAAAAAGCAAAAGGACGGTTCTTTTTCGGGGAAGACAGGCGCGCAAACTTGTAAATCTTCTTTGCGTGGGGCGAGTTTTGCGACTTCAGAGGTAACAGTTGTACCTGGGAAGATTGTAAGTTGGGACCAAGGTTGGGATGATGAAGGTGAGCAAGTTTGGGGAGCCACTTTGGCGGGCTATGAGTTTGTGAA
>CAZQTE010000197.1:0-10241 GCA_964595615.1 uncultured Saprospiraceae bacterium | reverse complement strand
ACAAATAGTTAAAACTAAACCATTTGTCACATTGCAACCCTTTATTAATAACGATTTTCTGTTTCCTGTGTTATTAAGGCGTATTTTTGCTGTACATTAGACTTTATGAATGAGATTTGAGCGGCTTTAAGCTTGTTCTTTTGTCCTTATTTTCCCTTTAAAATCAGTCAAAGTATGAACAATTATCCTTTTTTTAAAGAAAAACTAAGAACAAAATAACGGCGTTTAAAACTCACTCAACCTCATTCATAAAGTCTATTTTCCAAAAAAGAAAAACATTCTCATTTATGAAAATATTCACTCGTGTACTCAGTTTTTTACTTTTTCCATTAGGCTTATTAGCGCAATCAACTGAACGTTTCGATATTCCTGTAATTATCGACGGCGAAACTCTAGACAGCCCATGGGCAGGAGGATTAGATAATCCTCAGTTTTCATCTGTTGATTTAAACAATGACGGCAATATGGATTTGTACACTTTTGACCGTGTAGGAAATGTACATATTCCCTTATTAAATGAAGGTAATAACTATGTTTTTGCACCTGAATATATTGAAAGTTTTCCTGATGCAAAAAACTTTGTCTTACTACGTGATTTTGACGGTGACGGCATTGCAGATATGTTTGCCCATGCAAAAAGTACAGCCTCTGTTGATGGTCTATCGGTCTGGAAAGGGAAGTATAATGGAGATAAATTAAGCTTTGATACTTATCAGTTTCCATTCAATCCAAATGTAGCACCTTTTCCTCTTTCAAATGGAAATCTAAGTAATCTTTATGTAGCCAGTACAGATATTCCTGATATTAATGACATTGACGGTGACGGAGATTTGGATGTTTTGGCATTTGATGTAGCTGGTGCATATTTGGTATATTATCAAAATCAAAGTGTAGAAGAAGGCTATGGTTTGGATAGTTTGATTTTTGAAAAAGAAGATGAATGTTGGGGTAAATTTTTCGAGTCTTCTATGTCTGAGACTGTTGCATTGAGTAGTGACCCTAATTCCTGTTCTACAGGTTTTCTAGGTAACTATGCAGACGAGCGTCATGCAGGTTCTACCACAACAACTATTGACTTAGATAATGACGGTGCACGTGAGCTTTTGATTGGAGACATTATCAATTCCTATTTATTCATGTTGGTAAACGGAGGTACAGCCGAAGATGCTTGGATGACCGATCAAGACAATTCTTTTCCCTCTTATGATGAGTCCATTTTTATTCCAGATTTCAATGCTTCATATATTGAAGACGTTGATTTTGACGGTTTAGTTGATTTAGTTGCCGCAGCTAATGCTAATAACTCACCAAATCAAGAATGTGCATGGTTTTATAAAAATACAGGTACAAATGCTTTTCCAAACTTCGAATTACAGCATAAAGATTTTCAGACACGCGACATGATTGACTTTGGTTCAGGAACACACCCAACTTTTGGTGATGTTAATGGAGACGGTCTAATGGATTTAGTAGTTGGTACTTATGGTTATAATCTGAATGCAGGTTTACGTGACCCGCGTTTGTTTTTGTTTTTAAATACAGGAACAGCGAATGTACCTGAGTTTACTTTGGAGAGTGATGACTGGCTAAATTTTTCTATTTATGCTAGTGAAAATGCAGCAGAACCAACTTGGGCTTACGCACCAAATTTTGGAGATATGGACAGTGACGGCGATATGGATTTAGTCGTTGGAGAATATTACGGAACACTCTTTTATGGAGAAAATACTGGAGGTGCGGGTAATCCAATGCAATTCAATAATATTGTAGTTGAATGGAAAAATTTGGATGTGGGATTGAATAGTGTTCCACAAATCGTGGATTTAGACCGTAATGGTGCTCCAGATTTAGTGATTGGTGAGCGCAACGGAAATACAAACTTCATGAGAAATTTGGGTACTGCAACTGTTCCTGAATTTGAAGTAGAAGAAAATGACGCTCCAAATATTAATTTCCTTGGAGAAGTAGACGCAGCAGCAGCGGGTGAAGGTTTTGGGCATTCTGCTCCATTTTTCTATGATTTTAATGGAGAATGGATCTTATACATGGGTACGCGTTCACAAGATATTTTGGTTTATGACAATATAGACATCGACAATCTAGCAGCACCATTTAATTTAGTAACAGCACAATTGGGCGATATTCATGAGGGACAACGCACACATCCTGCACTAGCGGATTTGACAGGTGCGAATGAGTTAGATATGATTATCGGTAATTTCCGTGGTGGCTTGGCGGCTTTTGGAACAGACTTTTCAACTAGTTTAAATGATATTGAAGTATCAGAAGGCATGATGCTTTTTCCTAATCCTGTACAGTCTACTTTGCAAGTGAAATTTGCCGAGAATGCGACAATTAGAGATTACACAATCTTTAATAGCATTGGGCAAGTCATGAAAAAAGGCACTTTAGCTCAAGAAGATAATTATTTGTCTGTAAGAGACTTGAGTAGTGGAATTTACTTTTTAGCAACGGAGAATTCTGTTGGGAAATTTTTAAAAAAATAGCTTTCAAAAATATAAAGTATGAAACAAGAAGAGCATGATTATTTAATAAAATATTATCTGCATCTTTTACCACTTGAAGCAAAGGTTGTAATTAAATATCCTTATCTCAGTCAAACAGATATGCAAACAAACATGAGGCAATTATCTAAAATGATAATTGAGAATCATAGTAATGAAGTATTCTGGAATTTGTGTCCTAAATGCGAAAAATTAGCAAGAACGCCTTTTGCTCAACAGTGTAGATTTTGTCAACACGATTGGCATTGAACTAAAGTATGAAATATAAGTTTTGGTAAACTCATATTTCATACTTTATATTTAGCTCAATCCTCAATTACCCAAGTATCGTAAATCGCAGCCCCCGCGTAATAAGCTACCGAAATATACCCTGCCCAATTTAACCATGCAATCTTTTCTGGATAAAACCATATAGCTGCGGCTAATGAACCAATAAATAAAATCGTATTTCCAATCGTGTATCCTTGCCAACGCGGCGCTCGACTTGGATATACAAACTTTATAGGGACAAAGTGAAGAATAGCATAAATCAGAATAAATATAGCATTCACCGTTTGTGAAAAATCTAATAAAAAGAAGTGAACTACTACCACCATGTTCCACAAAACAGGAAATCCTAAAAAATAATAGTCAGAAGTTACCATTCCCTCTTTTCCATAATAGACAGCTGAGACCAAAAGAATTAAAGCACTCAAAGGCAAGCTAAGACCTTCTGCAACTAAGTCCGCTTCATGGAAAAAATAAGCAGGAATAATTGCATAAGTTGCAAAGTCAATAACATAATCTATTGTCTTTCCATCCATATATGGCAATACTTCTTGCACCTTTGCCATACGAGCGAAAGTACCGTCAATACCGTCAATTATCAAAGCAACAACCAACCACAAAGCAGCCATTCTAAAGTCATCTTCTTGTATAGCTAAAATCGCCATAAAACCTGCTACTATTCCTGTGGAAGTAAATATATGTACACTCCATGCCGCCGCTTTTTGACCAATGCTGTATTGTTTTTCCATAGTTCGTTAAGGTATTTTAAGGGTCGTTGAAAAAATAGAAGATAAGATAAATCAAAAGTAGTGCGAATTAAGTTCAAAACCAAAAGCAATCAAAACCTTCCAATAAGAGTCTGTAAAACGTAAATAAAACTTATCTTTGCGTCAAAATCACACCATTGTAAAAAAACAAATCTTAAATAGATGAAAAGACTGTTACAAACAATTGCTTTCTTACTGATAGTCAGTAACTTACAAGCTCAATTAAACTTAGAACGTGTCATTACCACAACTGGCGGCTCATTTGCAGCTGCAGGAAATATGGTCAAATTATACTCCTTTGAAACAGGCGAGCAAGAGACCAATGTCATCGGAGAATGGCTCGGAGATTTTAGTAATGATGTCATTGTAGACGGACGTTTTGCTTATGCTCATATTGGTCGCGGTTTCGGAAATCCAGCGGGTCAAGATATTATCTACAAGGTAGATTTAATTACTTATGAAGTAGTTGATAGTTTGCCAAATGTTCCTGGAGTATCTACATTATTCGTTTACGAAGACCTATTAATGGTCACTAAATTCTTTTTCTCTGGCGAGACAGATCCAAATGTTGAGTTTTATAACAAAAACGACCTAAGCCAAGCTCCTGTTTTCTCTGATACGGAGATTACTTCAGGTGTTCTTGATCAGACATTAATGGACGATAAATTATACTTGTGTTATACAGAAAGTGACACAGGACGCTTAGCAGTTTATGATATGGCTGGCGACTTACCTGTTTTTGAACAAACCATCACTTTGGATACTCTATCTAAAGGTATAAATGGTTTGGTCAATGACGATACAAATATCTATGCGACTAGTAATCATATTGAATTTGATGAAAATTTCAATACTATTTACTCTTTTGGCGGTGTTTCTCGTATCAATCCTGCGAACGGTTCTTTCTCTACAGGCGCAGTTACAAGTGCTTACAATCCTATAGTTGTAGCTCCAAATCCGATTTTAGGTGGTGATGTTGTTATTGGTAATTTTGCTGGTGACGGTAATTTTGTCGATGCAAATACATTAAATCCTTTAGGTTTTGGTTTTTTACCGTCATATACCGCAGGTATTGCAGATGGTGCTAACCAGTATTTGTGGATACAAGAAACAGACTATTTTTCATTTGGGAAAGTATCAGCCTATAACGATCTGGGTGAAATTGAAATCGAATTTGATACAGATATCTCTGGGACTGCTCTTGATTTGGTTTATAATATTGGTCCAAGTGCTGTTAGTGATACGTATCAAGGTGCATTTATTACCTCAAGTTATGATGTTTTAGAAAATGATATAGACCCAGAAAATGACGATTTGACAATTATAGATGTTGACAATGTAGTCGGCGGAACTGTTACTATTACGGAAGACAATCGTATAGAAGCAACCTTTGACGCTGCTTCTGCACAGATTGCTTTTACATACACTATCGTAGATATTTGGGGGCGTCAATCTTCTACAATCGTAACAATTGAGAATTTTACATCGACTAAAGATTTAGCGGGAATAGTAGCATTGAATGCATCCCCTAATCCTCTCCAAGATGTATTAAACGTAGATTTACAAGCATTTGACAATGAACCAGTTACAATTAGTTTGCGCTCTTTAGATGGTAAAATCATTGCGAGTCAAATAACACAAAATACGGCAAATTTATCTTTTGATACGTCAAAAGTTCCTGCTGGAGTTTATGTTTTAGAGGCTACTGCTGAGACGAAGCGAGGCTTTGTGAAACTTGTAAAACTATAGAAAATTAGAAGAGTTGAGAGTTGTAAAGTTTATCATGACTTTACAACTCTTCAATTTTATAAGTCTAAAAACTATCTCACGGACTTGTCCAGTTTTTCTTCCACTCTCCTTTTTCAAGCGTGAATAAAGCTCGTTGATGTCCTTCTCGATGTAGATGCAACATATCTATTTTTTCGATTTTGGTACTGATAAGCGCAAAATTTTCGAAACCATAATTTGTAATTTCGCTAGTCATTTTATCCTCTTCTCCCCACCAATCCGGATGTGTCTTTTCAGCCATTAAATTATCTCCTGGTGCTACAATTGCACAATAATCCTTTCTATTTTGAGGTGCAATCTTATCCCAAATTTGACGCGTTTTTTCAGATTGATGATGCACTTTAGTGCTACCCGAAACTCTAATTTGCAAACTTTGATTTTTTGACCAAAAACACCAAGACATATTAGGAAAAAGCTTTAAATCTGTGACTTTTGATGACCTTACATCTGTCCAACAGCTAAGTATTCCATTTTCCGTATCCATATCTCGGAAGACAACAAGACGACTATCTGCTCTTGTCCCATTTGTCGTTGCTATTGTCACTAAACGAAAAGGATTGCCTCTTTCCACAGTTCCTCTGTACAATTTATTCCAAACATCCCGAAAACAAGTATCTAAATCGGTGTATTTATCCATAAAAGTTAAAACGTTGAAAAACCGTCTTGGTTTAAAATAGGCTTTTTTGACAAATCCCGTAAAAAAAGATGTAAGTGCATGACACTATTTCAGTAATTAATATCAATCATAGTTGCATTCCTACTCTAACAATTGTATTTTTGTAAATTCAATCCCTCCATTTCCCCTCTTTTTTACTAATATTCTACGAACATCACTTGTGAACAAAATCACTAGAACACTATTTCTAACTTTCTTCTTTATCTTATCGAGTATGCACAGCCTACTCGCTCAAGAGAGTACTCCTATTACAAAGAAATATCTTATAGAATTTTCAGATAAAATTAATAGCCCCTACTCTATTCAAAATCCAGGTGAATTTCTTTCTGCTCGTGCCATTGAACGTCGAAAAAGACAAAACATTCCAATTACATCTTCAGATTTTCCTGTAAATCCTGATTACATCCAAGGTTTAAAGAGTTTCACATTGGATATTATTCATACTTCCAAATGGTTAAATATGGCTTTAGTCTTGGCAGACGAGTCTATTCTGGAACGTTTAAAAAGATTGAAATTTGTAAAATCGGTCACCTATGTAGGTAAAAATAGCGGAGCTAGATTAATGTTGAGAAGGTCAGGCAAAACACGAGATGATAGTCCTGCTGGCGAAAAAACAGAAGAGAAATATGGATTTGCAGAATTTCAAAATACAAGTATCAATGTCAACAGTTTGCATGAGCAAAACTACAGAGGTAAAGGAATACTAATCGCCGTATTGGATGGAGGCTTTAGCAATGCGGACATTATGCCTTTCTTTGACAAAGTACGCGCAGAAAAACGTTTTTATGAACATAGAGATTTTGTAGAAGGTGATGATTATGTATTTGAGACTTCCTCTCATGGTTCTCAAGTTTTATCTGTTATGGCTGCCGATATTCCGAATGTATTAGTTGGTAGTGCACCTGATGCCTCTTATGTGTGTTTAAAAACAGAAGATAATAGTGGAGAATACCGTGCAGAAGAATGTAATTGGGTGAGTGCTTTAGAGTATGCAGACAGCCTTGGGGCAGATATTATTAATTCTTCTTTAGGGTATACTACTTTTTCTGACCCTTCAATGAACTACTCTTACGAAAATCTCGACGGAAAAACATCTGTAGCCACCCAAGCTGCCGAAATTGCTTTTGGTAAAGGAATGATTGTCGTCAATAGTGTTGGAAATGAAGGTAATACGCCCTGGAAATACTTAGATGTTCCAGCGGACGGAGAAAATGTATTAGCCGTTGGCGCGACAGACGAAGCTGGTTACAAAACTAAGTTTTCATCCTATGGACCAACACCTGACGGACGTATAAAACCAGACGTTAGCGCTCTTGGTAAAAATATCGCAGTTGCTTCCATTTATGGTACAAAAGTAAAATCAACCAAAGGCACTTCGTTTTCTTCTCCTCTTATTGCAGGAGCAATAGCATCTCTCTGGCAAGCAGTTCCTAATCGTACAAATGCTGAAATCATCGAAGCCATCAAACTAAGCGCAGACCGCGCCTCACGACCAAATAACGAATTAGGCTACGGTGTTCCTGACTTTGGGGCAGCATTGGACTTACTACGCTAGGAAAGAGTTGTAAAGTTACTGCTTTAACTTTACAGGTTTAAAAGTCTAAAATAGTCTCAAGCAAAAACTTTTCAAGTCCTACAACGTTTCATTGCCGTCCAAAAGTAAAGCACTGCAATCACAAGCTTTACAACTTTACAACCTTTACAACCTTTACGCATGTTTACTGGAATTATTGAAAACCTCGGTCACATTACAAAAATCGAGAAAGAAGGAACTAATGTCCATTTTACAATTGCTTCCGACATTTCAAAAGAATTAAAAATCGACCAAAGTGTATCTCATAATGGAGTGTGCTTAACCGTCACCGCTTGTGATGATAAGACGCATACCGTAACTGCTATTGAGGAAACTTTGCTATGTACAGATTTAGGTAGTTGGAAAGAAGATGCGACCCTTAATTTAGAACGCGCCATGCAAAATAGCAGCCGATTGGACGGTCATATAGTGCAAGGTCATGTTGATATTACAGGAGAATGCGTTGATGTAAAGGAACGCGATGGAAGTTGGTATTACACTTTTAAATATCAACCAACACCTCAGCTTTTATTAGTAGATAAAGGTTCGGTTTGTATTAATGGTGTGAGTTTGACCGTCGTTGAACCCGTCGGTGAGAATTTTAAAGTGGCAATTATACCTTATACTTATGAGCATACTAATTTTCATAAGTTAAAGCCAGGAGACTCGGTTAATTTGGAATTTGACATTATCGGAAAGTATATTTCTAAATATATGGCGGCTTATGCGGCGCATTTTAATAAACAAAGTTAACTACGCATCATGAACGGTTTAACGATGAACCTCGTCTCTGTATGGCTTTTTTACGGATACGAGGTTTATTGTTACTGATTTATGAACAGTCTCCGCTCAAATCTCATTCATAAAGTCTATTATTAAACTCAATCCACCTCATCTATTTCATTCCAAACCAATTTTTTAGTCAAATCAATTAGATAATCTTCAAATGCACGCACAGCATCTGGCGCATCATACACATTAACAATGCGCTTTTCTCTATCGCCACTGTATACATGTGTAACAACCGCTGGATAATCTTCCAAAAACTCTCCTTTCTTTGGATACATCTCTTCCAAATCAAATAAACCTAAAGACTCTGCTTTCTTTGTTATCTCTTCTAGCATTTTTCCTTCTATACGCGCTTCATAAAATCCAATACGGCTTGTATTTGCATATCCACGCCATGTAACATATTGCGATGTAGCAAATTTCACTTCATAAACTGGACATTTGCCATAGCATGGAGTTGTCTTCAGACTCGCGATGATTGGATTTTTAGGTCTTTGAGTTATTTCTGGTAAAATTGCAGAAGGTTTTTCTTCCACTTCGGGGAGAAGTACGACAGGATTCTCGCCTTTATTTCCATCAGAATTAGGAATCTTTTGCACCGTTTTTGGGGTACAATTCGCAAAAATCAAAACAATAAAAAGGAGGTAGTACTTAGGAGGCTGCATAGTTCAATTTGTATTTGAATGACAAGGTAAAACTAAAACGGGAGAATCCCCGTTTTCTCCATTCTTTATTGCTTTTTTTACCCATAAAAAGGGAGAAATTTTCTTAAAAATAAATGAAAAAAATTATAATCAGGTTATTTGTCATAGCAACAAAATTGAATTTTTCCAAAGTCCTTTTTATTTAATAAAAAAGAAGTAAAAACTAAATTAACAAATTAATATTTTTCAAATAAAGTTAAATCAATGTAAATTCAGAATTAAATTTTGCCAAAAACATTGCGCCGAATAATATTTCGCCATACATTTGCATCATCATACAGAAACTATGGTACCCCTTAAATCTAAAATAACTCGACTAAATTACAATCTACATGACTTACTTTAAAACACAAATCACGACATTGAAGAAATTATTCATTTTGTTGCCTATTTTATTTTTTGCAACAGCTGTTCTTACAGCACAAACAAGCGTTAAAGAAGAAGCTAAAAAAGAGCGTCCTGCTACAAAATTTCGCAAAGGCGATATTGAATTCAAAGCAGGTGTTGGAATCCTGCCAACATTCATTAACGAGGATAGTAAAGTATTAACTCAACCCGTTCAAGCGACTTTGAGTTACCGTCTTAGCCCAATTTTTAGTATTGATGCTTATGCAGGTTATTCTTCAACTATGGGTGCAGTAGAGACTTACCGTGACGGTTCTGCTTACCAGTCTCAAAATGACTTTTTGTCATTAGGATTGCGTGCTTCTGCTCACATGATTAGAGTAAAAAATGTTGATGTATATGGTGGTATGATGTTGTCTTATAACAAGCCATTTGTTACAACGACTACAATCACTGAAGCATATGCACACCAAGCAAGTGATGCATTGACTATCAATCCAACACCATTTAACCCAGAGGGTCCTAAAAACAACTTAATCGTAGGTGGTTTCGTAGGTGGTTCTTATTACTTTACTAAAAACTTCAACGTATTTGGTGAGATAGGATATGGTGTTTCTTTAGCCACTGTTGGTTTAGGATACAAATTTTAATCAGAAAAGAAATCAAGAAAATCATCCGACTGTTTTAAGACACGACATTTAAATCACCATTTACTCCAACTTCAGAAACCAAGACATAGAGTGCTACACAGCACTTCGACATTATTGATGATAGTTTAGAGAAGTAATCTAATGAGGCTTTCCGTAC
>CAZQTE010000196.1:0-10246 GCA_964595615.1 uncultured Saprospiraceae bacterium | reverse complement strand
CTATGTAGCTATGATTTTTTTGAGAATGATTGTTATGATGCATGAATGAACAAAAAAAGCCCAAGAACTCAAAGAGTCCTTGGGCTTTTGACCTTGACAGCTAAAGCAGTCGGTACATTTAAACCTTACCAGCTTCTTTCATTACGCGTAACATAGTCGCGCCGATATCTGCAGGAGATTTTACAACGTGGATACCACATTCCGCCATGATTTTCATCTTAGCTTCTGCTGTATCTTCTTCACCACCAACGATAGCACCAGCGTGTCCCATTGTGCGACCTTTAGGGGCAGTTTGACCTGCGATAAATCCTACAACTGGCTTAGTACCATGTCTTTTAATGTAACGTGCTGCATCAGCCTCCATGCTACCTCCAATCTCGCCAATCATAACGATACCGTCTGTGTCAGGGTCGTTCATCAACATCTGAACAGCTTCTTTCGTTGTTGTACCTGGGATTGGATCACCACCGATACCAATACAAGTAGATTGTCCCATACCAGCTTTAGTAACTTGGTCAACCGCCTCATAAGTCAATGTACCAGAACGACTAACGATACCAATACGACCTGGGTTATGAATAAAACCTGGCATAATACCAACTTTCGCTTCACCAGGAGTCATTACACCTGGACAGTTAGGGCCGATTAAGGTTACGTCTAAATCCTCAATGTAAGCTTTCACTTTCACCATGTCTTGCACAGGAATACCTTCCGTAATACAAATGATAACCTTTACACCCGCTGCACCTGCTTCCATGATTGCATCTGCTGCAAAGGGAGGTGGAACAAAAATGATAGAAACATCTGCCTTTACTTTCTCTACTGCTTCGCTAACCGTATTGAATACTGGTTTGCCTAAGTGTGTTTGACCACCTTTGCCAGGTGTAACACCACCTACGACATTAGTTCCATATTCAATCATTTGACCAGCGTGGAAAGAACCTTCTTTTCCTGTAAAACCCTGAACAATGATATTGGATTTCTTCGTAACGAGAACTGCCATATTTTTTTATTGGTTGTTAGTTGGTGGTTGTTAGTTGTTAGTTGTTAGTTTGGAAACGCTTAGTCCACCAACTAACAACTATCAACCACCAACTATCTTTTAATTGGTTTGAAATTTGGCGCAAATGTAAGAAAGTTTTCGCAAGGAAAGGAATAGGAGAGTAGGGGATTTTTAGAAAAATGAATTGTTTTGTTAGAAATTATATAGAAAACATCGTATGCTGACAAAATTATATGAAAAAATGATAATTGTATTCCATGTCGCGTTCCTTAACTCCTACTACAGCGATTTTGATTTCAATAATTTTCTAATTCCCTAGTGACTGATAATTTTTTTTATAAAATTCACCGCCCAATTCAAATAATTGACAATCACTTTCATCAAGTCCTATATTATTATTGAGGTGAAAATCGTAATAATCTTGTTTTGTACTTAGTTTAGGTAATTCGAAACGACTGATTCCGCTTATATCCCAGTCGGAAGATTTATAATTAGGGTATAGATTTCTAAATTCTTTTGGTAATTTTTCAGGCACTTCGTATTCTAGTATGTCTTCCATATTTCCGTGAACTTGGAGTGAAACTGGATTTTCTCCTGTATTATGATTTATATTGAGTATGTAAAATATTTCTGATGATGTATCTGTTAACTCAAGCTTACCGTCAGAGTCAAGATTTGCTTGGAAATCAGGAGTATCTAGAATGAAATCATCAGGGACAAAGCCTTCTGCATGGTAAGAGATATTTTTATGTGTGTCATTGCTTGGTGCAAATATTTCTGACAAATCAAAAATGTTATTTGTAAAAAAAAGCTTGGTAATGTATCTACTAAACAAGTCTTCGGAAGAAAAATTAAGTTCTATATTCATATCTACGGAGTCTGGAAAAGCCTCTTCAATATTAACGAAGATATTTTCGGTTCTATGAGAAAAACTATTGTTTTCACCGCATGCTGCTGTTCCATAAACTTGCTTTGAGTAGCTTGGGGCATTCTCAGTGGAATTTTCGAGTAGCGGTAAATTATGAGTCAAATTTGACTCGTTAATTAAAATAGGGTCATTTGTGAATTCATCTTCAGGAGGAGACACCAGTCCTACATGAATAGTATTTTCACCAAAGTATTTTACACCAATAAAATGTGGTGTACCTATGGACTTTTTATATTGTTTAATTTCTGATAGGTTTTGAGTGAAGCCAATAGCTCGAATGTCTGTCGAGAAAAAGTAATATTCAATATCTGTAGTATTGCCAGTCCATTGTACATAAGTATTTATTCTGTTGTTAATTGGAAAAGCAGTTAGTAGATTATTACTCGAAAGACTTGTCGGAAAGCCATTTAAATAGGAGCCTGGTTTCAAACCTATATATTTTTTCACACTAAGAATTTCACCTCTTCCCAGAAATCCTTGCGAGTGATAAATATAAGTGATATCAAACCTATCAGCATTGTGTTTTTTATCACAGAACAGCTTAATTTTTTGATTTCCTTCTAGTTTTTCCTGTGAAGCAATCATTTTTCCGTCAGCATCAGTGACAAATATATGCCCATCTTCGCCAAATACATTTTCAAAAACAAAAAGCGGCTCATCTAAGCATTCGTCTTTTTGACAACTTGATAATAAGAAAACAGAGCAAAGCAAAAGAGTTAAATATTTCATGATTTTAAGTTTTAAATTTCCTCAAATCTCACAAAAATCTCCCACAAAACCAAGAACCTTTCATATTTAAAAAATCCCTCCTTACCTTCGCGGCATGAATTTAAAAAGCATCCTATTCCGTATACTTGGAATGGAAAAATATCTACGCGTAGTAAGTCGCTTATTTTTCGCATCATATAAAGCAGACCGATTGAAATCTGACCCAGATTATCACTGTCATTACTATGTGAAAAAACTAATAAAGAAAGGCGATACCGTCCTAGATATAGGTGGAAATTTGGGCTATTATGCCGCCCTTTTCGCCGAGTGGGTAGGAGAGGACGGAAAAGTCTATACCGTAGAACCTGTACCTGTTTTTCGTAAAGTATTGACTGCCAATACTGCAAAATTCAAGAATGTAACAATTTATCCTTTTGCCTTAGGAAATGAGAATGGAAAGAAAATTAGAATGGGAGTCCCAACAGGACACAAGCACTTTAGACATGGCTTGACACATATTATTTCAGAAGAAAAGGGAAAAGATTATTCTCATACTTTTGAAGCAGAGATGCGCAAAGGCTCAGATTTATTTGCAGACTATGACCGATTGGATTATGTGAAAATGGATGTAGAAGGCTACGAAATCTATATTTTACCAGAAATAAAACCCATTTTAGAAAAGCATCGTCCGATTATTCAAGTGGAATTAGGGCACAGTACACGCGCCGAATTGATTGGTTTATTAGAAGGAATGAGCTATACGCCACACATTGTAAAAGGAGAAGAATTATTACCACTAAAAGGAAATGAAAAAGGAGCAAGAGGAGATTTAATTTTTCTACCGAAAAATTAAAAACTATTAGAATAAAGTCTATTAGCCATGAACCTTGTCTGAGTAATGTTTCTCTAATATTTGGACTTTTGACAAAAGATATTAGACTATTGATGAGACAAGGTGCATAGTTATTCCAGTAAATCAGGTCGTCTCTCCTGTGTTCGTTTTTCCGCCTGTTCCATGCGCCACTCCTCAATCTTTCGCGTATGTCCCGACAATAAAATAGGAGGTACGGTGCGTCCCCGATAAGTCTCAGGGCGTGTATATACAGGCGGCGCCAACAAATCGTCTTGAAAAGAATCAAACAGGGCAGAAGTTTCATCGCCCAACACACCTGGCAACAAACGCCCAATACTGTCCACAACCACAGCCGCAGCCAATTCTCCCCCAGACAAAACAAAATCCCCAATAGAAATTTCCATAGTCACGAATTCCTCTCGAATCCGCTCATCTATACCTTTATAATGTCCACAAATAAAGAGTAAGTTCTTGTACATCGACAAACGATTAGACAAAGATTGATTTAAACGTTGTCCATCAGGAGTCAAGAAGATAATCTCATCATAAGTTACCTCCTTTTGCAAATCTAAAATACAATTTGCCAGTGGTTCACACATCATCACCATACCTGCACCACCACCATATTGATAATCGTCCAATTGCTTATGACGACCAATCCCATAATCGCGCAAATTATGCACATTTACAGTCAATAAACCTTTCTCTTGCGCACGCTTCATAATAGAATGAGCAAATGGGCTGTCCAAAAGCTCTGGCATAACGGAGATAATATCAATCCTCATTTTATTGTCTATTAGACTTGTTACTTTTATAAAATTGATTTCTGAAATTTGATTTTTTTCGATAGTTTTCTTCAAAAAATCATTGAATAGTCCCTCTATTGAATGATTTTTTGGAGGAAAATAGCGGGAAAAGGCATTTTCAGAAAGTGTATTTTATAAGAGTAACAAGTCTATTGTTAATTGTCTATTGATTATTAGCGAGACATGTGTGGCTTGCTTGTATAGAAAATGCGGTTGATTTTGCAAAGAAAATCAACCGCATTTAAATTGTAAGTCATCATTGAATATTGAAAAAATAGCACTTGTAAGGGCTGAAAATAGACAATAATCAATTATCAGTATACAATTTACTAGTTAATGCTAATCAACTCTACATCAAAAATTAGAGTAGCATTTGGTCCGATGTCTCCACCAGCACCACGTGCACCATAAGCTAAGTCAGAAGGGATGAAAAGTTTCCATTTTGAACCAGTAGGCATCAATTGTAAAGCTTCAACCCAACCTGGGATTACACCATTAACAGGGAAAGAAGCTGGCTGACCGCGATCAACAGAGCTATCGAATACCGTACCGTCGATTAATGTACCGTGATAGTGAACAGTCACTTTATCTGTAGCAGCAGGTTTTGCACCTGTACCCTCTGTGAGAACTTCATATTGCAAGCCACTAGCTAAAGTCTTAACTTCAGCACGTTTGCCGTTTTCTGCTAAGAAAGCTTCACCTTTTGTTTTGTTTTCTGCACCTGCACGTTCTGCTTTACCTTGCATATACGATTGCAAGTTTGCATTTGCCGTTTGAGGGTCGATTTTCAAATCTTTACCTTCGATTACGTCTTCAATTGCACTTGCCAAGTCAGAAGGATTAACTTCATCTAAACCTTGTTGTTTCAAATTTTGCGCGACCAAAACGCCAACGCTGTAACTCAAGCTATCCATTGCTGCTCCATTGTCAGACCCTGATGCTTGGCTATTTGCTCCTTTAGGAGTACATGCTGCCAATAAAGACACCAAAGTCAATGTGAAAAAAAATGATTTCATTAATTGTATTTTTCATGATTGAAAGATTATTAGTCTCAATCAGGTTATGGAAAAAGTTATTTTTTGTGTCTTAAAAATGCTATTCCCGTCAAAATTCGCGCAAAGGTACAGATTTTGGATAGAAATTCGCTGTTAGTGATTATGTTATTAGTTATTATGTTACTTTTTTTCACGAAAAACGGAGAATTTGATTGAATTTAGTTTCATTAAGTTCTAATTTGAGAGCTTTCGCACATACTTATAAAAAACTAAAACAGACAATAGACTTATTTGCAAACAAGTCTAATAATTTATAAACGTAATAACCAATAACCAACCCATTTAGAAATCGTTAACAGCTTTTTAACCCCTGATTGTTAACAAAGCGTTTTTTGAATCGTTTTAAATATGTACTTTTGTACTCGGAGGCTTTATTAATGTATGAGAAACACTCAAAATTAAAGACTTCTTAAAAAAAAATAATAATAGGGAATTTTTATTCCCACAAATAAAAAATTCAACACGGATGAAAAAATTATTTTCCCTTTTCGTAATGATGACCCTAATTGCGGGCATTTCTTTCGCACAGGATGCGCCAGCAGCAACACCAGCAGCGATTGCAACTGAGTCTGCGGACGGTCCAACTATGGAATTCACTGCTACTGAAGTAGATTACGGAACAATTGAGCAACACTCTGACCCGTACCGTTTCTTCAGTTTCACAAATACAGGAAATGAGCCACTAGTTATCCAAAACGCAAAAGGAAGTTGTGGATGTACAGTACCTACATATCCAAAAGAGCCAATTTTACCAGGTGAGTCTGCTGAAATCAAGGTTCGCTATGACACTAAGCGTATTGGTAACTTTACTAAAACAGTTACTTTGACAACAAACGAGGCTACACCAAAGCACGTTTTACGTATTAAAGGTAAAGTAGAAGCTGCTCCAGAAGAGCCAGAAGCAGTACCTGCAAGTACAGGTGGTTTCTAATAAACTCTTACAGGCAAAAAAAAATCCTCGACTTTAGTAAAAAGTCGAGGATTTTTTTTTGCAATTTTTTGATTAAAATAGTGTTAAAAAAAGAAAACCCTTGTCAAAGTGACAAGGGTCTCTAACCCAAACAAATAAACACAAAAACTACTTTTTAAGATTATGCTACAAACATAAAGTCTTTTAATCAAATCTACAAAAAAAAATAAATTTAAAAAGCTATTTTGTGACAGTCATTATTGCATATTTTTTTTGAGGAATTATTATTTATATAGTTTTTTGGGGAAATGAGTGACGTCATTTTTTTTAATATTTACATAAAATAATGTCACTTTTTTAAGTGAATAATGTTATTTTTTTATTTTTCTTTGAATTACTTTATTCTAAGTAATTTTTTTGAACATCTTGGGAATATCTATAGCTTAATTCTAACATTTTTAATGGTTTGATAAAACTTACTTTTGCACATCTTGTTTATCAGAATGTGTTAACCAAGAATTTACATAAACTAATTAAACGAAAATAATAATATGCTACTTCTAGTTTCTCCAGCAAAGACTTTAGATTTTACCACGAATGAAAATGAAAATTTTACACAGCCACGGTTTATGACCGAGAGCAAAGAACTGGTTAGTATATTGAAAAAGAAGAGCGCGGGAGATTTAAAAGATTTAATGCACATTAGTGATAAACTAGCTGACCTTAATCATTCGCGCTACCAAGATTTTAAAAGTCCGTTTAATATTGAAAATGCTAAACAGTCTATTTTAGCATTTAAAGGGGATGTTTATACAGGATTAAATGTTGATGACTTTACAAAAGACGATTTAGAATTTTCTCAACAATGTTTACGCATACTTTCTGGTTTGTATGGATTATTGCGTCCAATGGATTTAATGCAAGCATATCGACTTGAAATGGGGACAAAATTAGAGAATAAGAAAGGTGAAAATTTGTATGATTTTTGGGGTGAAAAAATCACAAAAATGCTCAATACAGATTTGTCCACAAAAGAGAATAAATCGGTGATAAACCTAGCTAGTCAGGAGTATTTTAAGTCAATTAAGCTGGATAAGTTAAATGGTAAATTATACAATATTCACTTTAAAGAAGAGCGTGACGGAAAGCTTAAAATAATCGCTTTTAATGCTAAAAAAGCAAGAGGAATGATGTGTCGATATATTATTAAAAATCGCATAGAAACAGCAGAAGGTATGAAAGCATTTGCTGAAGATAATTACCTATTTAATGATGAGCTTTCTACTGAGACAGAATATTTTTTTACTAGGTAAATTTGGGTTAAAATGTTGTTAATCAGTTAGTTATGGTAGGTTTTGCCTTGTTTGGTTAGGTTTTGTACTTAGTACAATTAGAGTTATAAAAAAAAAGAAGTCTTGAATTGCTTGTCATTTTTGTGAGCAATCAAGGCTTTTTGTTTTTCTAGAATAATTAAAATCTGAAATGATATTTATTTAAATCCTTGAAAGTCAATGCAGTAGTTTTTTTGCTTACAAAAATCATTGATTTATTAAATTTAGTGAAAGAAAAAAATAAAACAAATTATAAAAATAAAAATTTAAAAATCTATTCCTTTTCCGTTGGTAAGCCGAGAAAAAAACCGCACCTTTGCAGTCCTTCACATAAAGAGTCTGATACTTACTATACTAGTCTTTAAAGTCCTTTTAGAGGACGACAAACAACTTAGAGGAAAAAAATAAGAAATATTCAATTTTTAATTTAGAACTTGAATTATTTTCTGCTTTGGTCTATACCAAAGCGTTGTCGATTTAATGGAATAACACAAAACACTATAACTTTGTTCTTTCCTTATATTACGACTTTCGTTTTGTATTCTAGATAGTGTAAAACTTGCACTTGAAATTTACGAAGCGACTAACTTACTGATACTTCAAAAAATACTTAGGGGGATTTTCCGGTACGTTATTGTATGTAGGTAAACTATATAACGGTAAAATGTACTAAATTTAGAAGCACTAACTTTTAACTGAATTGCAAACCAATCAGAATGGTCAACGATTGCACTGCGGTCTGGAATAACTGTTTGCAGACAATACGCAGAAACGTAAATAATCAAAGCTTTAAAACATGGTTCGAACCGATACGCCCCGTTCGTCTTGACGATGGTGCGCTCACTATCCAAGTTCCAAATAAGTTTTTCTACGAATGGTTAGAAGAACACTATGTACAATTGTTAAAAATGACAATTCGTAAGGAATTAGGAGATAGTGGTCGATTGGAGTATCAAATCTTAATGTCTAAAGCAGGACAGCAGCAGCCAGCGCACGAAAATCAGTTACGTGTACCTGAGACTGCCCCTAAAACTGGAAAGAAAAAGTCTTTTCAGCCAGGTGGTGTCGATGCTGGTAATATCAAAAATCCTTTTATTATCCCTGGGATTAAAAAGCTGAAAGTTGACCCTCAGTTAAATCCTTCGTATAATTTGGATAATTTCATAGAAGGAGATTGTAATCGTTTAGCTCGTAGTGCAGGTTATGCGGTTTCTAAAAAGCCAGGTGGTACAGCGTTTAACCCATTGGTAGTTTTTGGAGATGTTGGGTTAGGGAAAACACACTTAGCTCAAGCCATCGGAAACGAAGTTCTTAAGTCAGACCCGACTAAGACTGTATTATATGTAAGCTGTGAAAAGTTTACTAACCAAATCATCGAAAGCATTAAAAACAATGCTGTTAATGATTTAGTGAATTTTTACCAATTAGTGGATGTATTAATCGTTGATGACATTCAATTTTTGGCAAACAAAACGAAAACTCAGGAAATATTTTTCCATATATTCAATCAACTACACCAACACGGAAAACAAATTATTTTAACTTCTGACCGTCCTCCAAAAGACTTGGAAGGAATGGAAGCAAGATTGATTTCTCGTTTTAAGTGGGGATTGAGTGCAGATTTGCAAGTGCCTGATTTTGAGACGCGTAGAGCGATTTTGGAATCGAAAATGATGAAAGAAGGCGTTCACATTCCGAGTCAAGTATCAGAGTACATCTGCTACAATATTCAGAATAACGTCCGTGAATTAGAAGGGGTGTTAGTTTCATTAATTGCACAATCTACTTTGAATAATCAGGAGATTGATATTGATTTAGCTAAGAGAGTCATTAAGAACTTTGTGAAGCAAATCAATAAAGAAATCAGTGTTGAATTTATTCAGGACTTAGTTGCCAATCACTTTGATGTACCAGTTGAGAAACTGTCAGGTAAGACACGTAAACGTCATGTCGTTGTAGCACGTCAATTGTCGATGTATTTAGCTAAGAAAATGACAGACCAATCTCTAAAGGCGATAGGAGACATGTTTGGAGGAAGAGACCACAGTACAGTAATTTACTCCTGTAAGACTGTACAAGACCTCTTAGATACGGATATGATATTCAAAGACACAGTTGTAGAGTTAGAGAAGAAGATAAAATTGACCTTGAGTGAGCATTAAATTAAAAGTTTAGAAGATTGCCTTATTTTTTCTCAATCTTGTTTGAGAAAAAATAAGACGATTGGAACTTTTTTAGTTTTTTTAGCGTTTAGATTACCGTAATTGCAAATGAGCAATTGAAAAATATTTTTTTCTTTCATCAAATTCATTGATAATGAATGAATTATAAAATAAGAGAAAAAATAATTAAAATATTTTTGAATTTTGGTTGCACAATTTAAAAAAGCGTCCTACATTTGCGACCGCTTAACAAAAATAAGCAACTTATACTGGAGAAGTGGGTGAGTGGCTGAAACCACCGGTTTGCTAAATCGACGTACTGTGAAAGCGGTACCGCGGGTTCGAATCCCGCCTTCTCCGCCATTTTTCGTTATAAAGATAGCGAATTCCAAAATTAGAAAGTCTTCATCCCAATTGATTTTATCAATGAAGACGATACAAAAGAATAAAGTTCGGGGCGTGTCGCAGTCCGGTTAGCGCATCCCGAATG
>CAZQTE010000195.1:0-10273 GCA_964595615.1 uncultured Saprospiraceae bacterium | reverse complement strand
AATATAAAATAACATATCTACATTATGACTCTCATCATACTCAACAAAGTAGTACTAGTATTTATTCCCTTGGCATATCTTTTGCACTCCGCAATCAATACCTCTTGTACTATTATTTAACAATACTCTCTACTTATTCTTACTTACTGATAATTCTTTTCAAATTCCACCCTCAATTTTCATTATAAATTCTGAATCACTTCAATTTTTATTAGAAAATAATGTACTGTCATAATTTATCATTTTAGAAATACTATTATTTTCTAAAGCGACCTAAGGAATGCGAAAATAATAGATTCTGAATCTATTAATCTCGCATTCCAAAGACTTTACATTAAAGGATTTATTTTTCTCCCTCAGTACACCTCCTACTAACAATCGGCTTTTTATTAAAAACTATCATCCATTATACAGTATACAATGTACCCTCATACCTAATGTATGTTAGTGGTACTATCCTAGTGTTTATTCTAAAAAATTGTAAGCATACAATACAGAATAAGCTCTAATAAGTACATGACACTATTTATCTGGGCATTTTGAGAGGATATTTTTCCGCTATTTTCCTCCAAAAAATAGTTCCGTAACTACGGCTATGCAACGATTTTTTGAAGAAAACTATCGAAAAAAATCTCTCTCACAAATTTACCCAGATAAATAATGTCATGTACTTAGCAATTATAGATTATGAACAAATTAAAAAAAATCAAGCACTTTAATCATCTTACAAATCTACTTTTCGTATTCGTCTTGGCAACAACTGCTTTAGCAAATACCGAAATATCTAAGCAGAATAGCTTTGTAAATCAATTAACACAAAACTGCTACAAAATTATTCAAAAACAAATTGAAGAAAATTTAGCGAAACTAAAAATTAATTACAATTGGAAATCTAGCAATGCTTCTAACTCATTCAATGGAGATTGTAGCACACTTGGTAGTATTACAGTCTCATCAGTTACAGTTTCTCCTTGTAATTCAAGTACAAATAACTATTCTTTAGATGCTATTATAACATATTCATCTCCTCCAACAGGAAATATTAATCTAACGACTTCTAATGGTCATACAATTTCAGTTGCGCAAACAGGGAGTCCTCAAACGATTTCATTAACTGATTTAACATCTGATGGCATAAAAGGAATAGATGTTACCGCAGTTTTTTCTAACGATGCTAGCTGTACCAATACTTTATTAGAAGCTTATGATGCTCCATTTAGTTGCTATGGTCAAATTCAATCAGAATTTAGCACACCTACTATATTAACAGCTTGTAATCTAGATACATTTTGCTTAGAAATATCGAACTTAAGTGGGATTAAAGATGGTGTTTATGAGGATGTGAACATAGAATTTAATCTGCCAAACGCAGATTTATTCAATATTCTAACTGATGATATTCATTCTACACCTGCAGGTGTGGTATTGTCTTCTTATACAAATGATGTATTAAGTTTATCAATACCGATGCCTGAATTTGGATCTACTACTGAGATTTGTGTTATATTTCGTCCAGATTGTGAAATTACTTCAATCACACCTTTACCACAGCTACACGCTACTATTACTTACCCTACAGGCTATCCAATTTCTACGGAATCAGTCACCTCTGCCCCGATGAATGTAGGAGCTGTTTCCTTAACGCATACATTGTTTAATCAGACTACATTTGGCAATCCAACTCCTGCATTTGGAGCCTCTTATAGAATCATCTCCTGGTTAAAAAATACGGGCTATGGTTCTCAAAACGAGGTAGTTTATAAAACTGTAATCCCTAATACACATACAAGTTCATCCATCTATGTTTATCTAGTCAATACCGCTGGAGTATATGACTACTCTGTGGGACATCAATATGAGGTATCTTCAGAACCTTATGATGCAGAGCATGATTTACTAACTTTCGTTTTTAGTGATTTAGATTTAGGCGCAGATGGATTATTTAGACCAGAAGAACGCCTTCGTTTAGATCACTATCTTAGAGGGACTAACGAATGTGCGAGTTTTTCCTCTAAACGTTGGGCTGAAATTTCTTGTGGAGAAAATGAACCCAGTTGCATTACTCCTGACACTTTATTTTCAACAATTACCCAAGCTGCCGGAACTCCAGCATTGACAGGTACTTTGATTTCGATTGAAGATGCAGATGGTTGCCCTGAGAAAGAAGGCATATTTAGTATTGAAAATACTGGTACTGCGGGGGCAAACTCAGTAGGCAATGCTTATGATGTTGATTTAAGTATTTCTTTTGGCAGTGGATTAATGCAATTAAGCAATATTCAGATGAATGGAATGGCTGTTCCAAGTGCCAACCTAACTCCAGACGGATTAGCAGCAACTTCTACGACAATCAAGCTAAAGGACTTGATGACTACAGACCCTGATGGAGCGGGAGTAGGTATAGAGGATTTGGATATGGATGGTTTCTATGATGATATGGAAGCAGGGGCTATGACTCAAATTAGCTTTGATTACACTGTACCATGTGATGTAGCATGTGGAGCTCAATTAGATTATAATCTATCTTCTTCTAATACTTTCACCGACTTTTGTCGAGCATTAAATGGTTCTACAAGCACAGAATTACATCGCTTTGGTTTTGAACAAGTACAAGCGATTGAACAAACAGAAGAAGTAGACTATGGTTTTCTGACTACAGGTGAATCCGCTACAGAAACAGCAAAATTTCAGTTTCAATACAAGCAACATAATATGGATTTCACCAACGCAGCTGGTGAACTTCGTATTCAATACAATGAACGAATGGAAGTTGACCCTACCTCTATTCTAATAAATGGTGCTGCACCTACCAATACTCCAATATTAATGGGAGACAATAGTACAGGAGGCTTACCAGATACAGATTCTATGTATGTGGTCGTGCTAAGTTCAGCAGAATTAACAGCTCTATTTGATGAAAATCCAGATAGTCTATGGTATGACCAAACTTATTATGGATGTGATGTTCGTCAAAACACTAATGTTGGAGATAACTGGCAATTAATTGTCCAAATAAATCAAAATCTATGCGCAGATGGTTCTTCTGCATGTGAATTTGACGTCGCTTGTAAGAAACCATTTGTTTATACCTACAATACTGGTTGTGGCGTAAAACCTTGTTATATCCAAGAAGTCAAAACTTATCGTGAGTCTCCAAGTGGTTTTACCTCTGTTGACGAAACAAGTACGATTTCCTCGATTGATTCTACTCGTTCTTGGACTGGGGATACAATTGTCATGCAAAATAGCTTTTTTATCACAGGAGATGCCCAACATGAGCCAAATGGTTATTGGACAGCCCTAAATAGAGCGAATTTAGATATTTCAAGTTACTTCTCTATAAAATACTCGACACCAGTAGGCTGGGCTGGACAAGGCTCTATTTGGACATTCCTACCAAGTTATAGTACAGTATCAGTATACCAACGTACACCTGATTCAGATTCCACACAGATAGGTACAATTGGTGCGAAAATAATTGAAGTTCCAATCCTCTTAAGTGATTTTGCATCAAATTTTGCAAATAAAGGCGCTACTACACAAGATGACTTTAACGAAAAAGAATATAACTATCCATCTACAGAATATTCTGCGCCTGTTTGGTATTGTAATAATTCACCGACTTCATGGCATGTGAATGGTGTATGCCCTGTACAAAACAGGTATTGGCATGATGATGATTATACGAATATACAAGTTCATCGCTATAGAAATGAAGCAGAAGATAAAATTTCAGAAACATATCAATTAAATTTTGGTAAAGCACTCGCGCGTGGCGGTTGGACAGGAAATACAGGTGACGATAACTATTATTTTGAAGTAAAAACCAAGTGGGAAATGAATGAAGATTTTCCTTGGGATAATTCAAACTCATTTACAGCTATCGGTGCAGTCCGCCACTTGGGTAACTATGCTGATTTTCCGACAAATTATCAATCAAATCTCAATAGTTCTTATAATGGTGCCTGTGGTAGTTTTGGTACGACCCACTTAACAACATCTAAAGAACATTTAATTGGCAATCCAAATGCGGTTTATAGTTCGGATTGTAGTTTAGATGTCAACCATGACATATTTTTCAATTCATACGAAGGTGATTATTTTGCTGGAAGTGAGGTACGTGTTCCTTTAAAAGTTGACTCTGTAGTTATTGATTTGCCTTCAGAGTATGGTTTAACAGCAGGGACTTTTAATTGGATGTATAATCAAGGCTGTGGCGATTTAAACTCAACTGCTATTTCAAGTTCAGCCACGACTGGGCATATTATTTTTACTAATTCAGCAGGAGGAGACTTTCCTCGAGCAGATGATTGCTCTGGTAATAAAGTAGCTTATCAACTTGCCTATACTATCGAAAAAATAGGAACTGCAGCTCCTACTCAATACAAATATCCTGTAACAATTTATGGGCGCAATGAGTCAGATGAAGCAGTAATATTGTTAGACTCTGTCGCTATTGCCGAAGTAAAACCAGAACTGACAGTCACTCCCCTATCTCCAATTTTAACTCCTGCAGATGGCGGCGCTTGTGAACCTGCTTTCTTTGACTTCCAGATTCAAAATAATACTTTATTTGATGCCAGTCATGTATATCTTGCAGCAGAGTCAACCGCAGATATTACTATGGTAAATATAGATGATGGCACCGATATTTACACTGACCCAATTAATCCGACGGATGTAAGTCTTTATGGAGCAAATAACGTTTTCGCGAAAATTGGGACAATCAAAGCAGGCGAAATTAGAAAAGTTCGTGTTTATGGAAATACAAATACCTGTTCAGGCGATTTCAATGTTTATGTAGACTTTGGATGTGATTATCCAAGTCCTTTAGAACCTAACTTGGCTTCACCTACAATTGAGCAAACTTCTGCTCAATATTTAGCACAAGCTCCTGGTATTACAAGTCTTCCAGTTTCGGATATAAATATCAATACTCTTTGTGATGTGCAGACTGTAGAAGTTGAAATTCGAAATATTCGCTTAGGAAATCTCTATAATGGAAATGTTCTTTTTGATTTACCAGCTGGCGCTAGTTTAATGGCAGGAAGCGCTCAATATCGATTTATTAATGTTGCTGCTGCTGAATGGAGTGATATTCCCATAGCAGATGTAACTACACCTTCCTCTGATCAAATTAATTTAGACTTATCCAATACTAATCCTTTCAATACTGTATGCGGTCTGGAAGGTTCAGATGACTTTGCTTTAAGTCATTTTAGAGTACGATTTGATCTTGATTTTTCTACATGTCCTACAACTTCAGTAGACTATGTTCTTTACAATGCATCTGGTGAGAATTTTTGCGGAACGGAATCTTCAACCCAAGGAGTAGTAAAAATCAATTATATCGGTGACTCTGGTACTCTTAATGACTACTCAGTAATAAGTTCTTCTAATCCAGTTATAGTTTGTGCAAGAAGAGATGAGGCACAAATCATTAATGACACTCTAAGCATAACGAATATTGGCGGTTATGGGGCGGCAAGTGGGACTTCTTCAGGATTGGAAACATTCGAAATTTCTATTCTAAACAATCCTTTAAATTTCGAACTCTCAGATTTTTCTTTAAGTACAGGTTTCGACGCACCAACTTTTTCTACAGATTCACATGGAAATCTGGTGTTGATTACCAATATTCCTGCTGGAATTGATGTTGATTCTAGTTATGAAATGATTGTAAGTTACACTATCACACCCAAAATTGATAATGTTTGTACACTTAATGATTCAGCGATGTGCTATTCAATGGTTATAAAAAATACTCCTGATTTATCTTGTCCTACAGCGGGATTAGATTGTTCCTCTTCTTTTGCGGCAATTGTAGCTAACGAATTTAGTATTCGTCCTTTTAAATGTTGTAAAGTAGGTATTGGCAATCTTGTATTCATAGATATTGCAGGAGATGGCATTTTTGACCCCGCTGATGAAGATGTGGGAGTAGACGGAATGATAGTAGAACTATATTCAGCAGATAGTATTCCTGGAGTAAATATGTCATTATCTACAACTACGACAGCTGGCGGAGGATATTATTTATTTGACCAGCTTGAGTTAGGTGAGTATATCGTTTACATGCCTGCCAGTAATTTCGCTTCTGGTTCGCCACTATTACATACAAATAATGATGAAGTAGAAGGAACAGATGATGACAATGATGACGACGGGAATGAAAATGGTCAAAATACTTTGGTTTCTGGTGGTATTCAATCTGGTGTCATAGTATTGTGGCCCAATAGTGAACCAACAGGAGAGACTGGAGCAGGTTCTTATACTGGAGAATTAGATGATGATGATGTCAATATGACGGTTGATTTTGGTTTCACACCTGAATTTGATTATCCAGATTTTTCTGACTCTGGAAATAGGTGCAACAATGCTCCTTGTCATATTATCAGCGAACATCTTTACCTTGGAAGTTCTGTTGATGAAGAAGACCCAGTGTTTGGTGATTTAAATGCTAATAATGACACTGATAATGGTATTGCACTCAATGAAAATTTACAATTTGTTGCTAACAATACTATCAATATTCCTGTTACTGTTTACAACAATACTGGTAGTGTAGCTTACTTACGGATGTGGATGGATTGGAATGGAGATGGTGATTTTGAAGATGCAGGCGAGCAGATAGAAGACACTACTCATGCTTCTACTGGTACATCAGATGTTGTATACGTAACGGTTACTATTCCTTCCAGCGTTGTTCAAAATCAGGATATTGCCTTACGTACCCGTTTAAGTACAGATGATACGGACTCGGCTACCGCATGTGGTACAGGGAATTGTGCCGCAGATGGTGAAGTAGAGGACTATTTAATTCAAGTTAATTGTCCTGCTCAAGTCTGTACGCCAGTTAGTTTGACAACAAAAAGCGGTAGACCATAAAAGAAGATATTTTTTGCCTTGGTGGACTATTCAATCCACCAAGGCAAAAAAATCCAAGCTTTTTAAGAAAAGTCTTGATAGATTAGATTTGTTTTTCTACATTTGCGACCGCTTCATAATAGTTGGCAGTTGTTGGTTGTTAGTTGATAGTCAAGTATGACTCAAATAACATTATAAACCAATCAACTATTAACTAACATGATTCTTTAGCTCAGTTGGTTTAGAGCGCTGCCTTGACAGGGCAGAGGTCACTGGTTCGAATCCAGTAAGAATCACCAACACATCTCCAACAGCCTTTAATTCGTTATATATCAGCGAGTTAAAGGCTGTTCTTTTTTCAATACCGCTCATCTCCACGAAAAGCCAACCGCGTCATGCTCACTACTTCCACACTCGCAAAGCCAAACTCTACGCTCACCACACCTTCGATTTGATAAATGCCTTTGCCCTTAAAAGGATATTTGTATAGAAAATTGGGAAAATGAACGGTATCAAAGAAATCTCCGTCTTCATCTAACCAAGTACCAAAAGCCATCGGCTCACCTTTGCTTGTACGCAATGATTTTTGGCAAACATAATAGCCTAAAAGATTTACCTTCTGTCCTATAAAGTCATTTAAATCCGTAGCCATTAAATAGTCGTATGACTCTTCTGCTTTTTTAACTAAGAGCTGAAAAGGGGATTTAACGGAAAAACCTAATAGTTCTATCTCGTCAAAAGTCTGGTCAAATTCTCCGTCTTTCAAGTCAGGCAATTGGAAATTTTCATAGGCATCTGGGAAGAGAGAAGGTGCAGCATTAAAGTCTTCGCGCGGATTAAATACAGCATTTTTTTCCCACATCAACTCGTATTTTGTCATTCCTGTAAAACGAAATGCGCCGACTCGAATGAGTAGTTCTAATTGCTCCGCAGATATAGGCACACGCTGAACAAAGTCTGCTAAAGAGCGAAATTTTCCGCCCTGCGCTCGTCTTTCTAAGATTTCTAAAGCGGTCTTTTTTTGAAAGGATTGAACGTGGATGAAGCCTGTAAAAATGTCTTTTCCTTCTAAATTTGTCAAATATAAACTGTGATTGACACAAGGTGCATGCACAACTCCCCCACTCATCCGCGCCTCATGAAAATAGTATTCTGTTTTATAGAATCCACCAAAATTATTAATGACGGCAACCATGAATTCTAAGGGGAAATAGGTTTTCAAATACAAGGACTGAAAACTCTCCACCGCATAACTCGCCGAATGCGCCTTACAAAAGGAATAGCCTGCAAAACTCTCAATCTGCCGCCAAACTTCCTGCGATAAAGACTCTGAATGTCCTCGTTTTCGACAGTTATCAAAAAATTTCTTTTGTAATCGCTCAAAGGTGTCGCCTTTTGCTCGTTTGCCTGACATGACGCGTCTTAAAACATCACTTTCGTCTAAATCTAAATCAGCAAAATGATGTGCAATTTTCATCACATCTTCTTGATAGACCATAACTCCAAAAGTTTCTCCCAGATGTTCTTCAAAGACAGGATGAGGGTAATTAAAACTATTTGGTGCATGAAAACGACGAATGTATTCTTTCATCATGCCCGACTTAGCAACACCTGGGCGAATAATCGAACTTGCCGCAACCAGATGCACATAATCTTGACAAGCCAATTTACTCAATAAACCACGCATCGCAGGACTTTCAATATAAAAACAGCCAATACACTTTCCTTGTCGCAAGCGTTCGCGCACCTCTGGGTCATTTTTTATCTTTTGAATATCGTGAATATCGACGGCTTTCCCTTGATTTCGTTTCACCAAATCAACGGCATCTTTGATGTGTCCAAGACCGCGCTGACTCAGCATATCAAATTTGTGATAACCCCAATCTTCGGCATGATGCATATCAAAATGAGTGACAGGAAAACCCTTAGGCATCATCTGCAAAGCTGTTGAATAGGCTAAAGGTTCTTCTGCAATCAAGACTCCACCCGCGTGTATAGAAAGGTAATTTGGCAGACCTTCCATTGACTTCGCTAATTCAAAAATCTTATGACTTAAAGGATGTAAATCTTTGATATTCTGAGGATTAGCAATTATCTTATCAATCTCCATTTTGGCTAATCCGAACACTTTTCCAACTTCTCTAATGATTGATTTTCCTTTAAAAGTTGAATATGTGGCTAATAAAGCCGTGTGCTCTTTGCCATACCGTTTAAAAATATAATCAATCACATCGTCCCTTTCATCCCAAGAAAAATCCATGTCAAAATCAGGCGGAGAAGTTCGATAAGGATTTATAAACCGCTCAAAATATAAGTCTAATTCTATCGGGTCAACATCGGTGATTTGCAAACAAAAAGCCACAATAGAATTTGCGCCACTACCACGGCCAACATGATGATAACCCACCGAATGCGCATATCGAATAACATCCCAAGTTATGAGAAAATAAGAGCCAAAATTCTGCTGCTCGATAACTTTCAACTCTTTTTTGACGCGCTGTAGCGCAAGTTTATTATGCCGACCATAGCGCATTTCACAACCTTTGAGCGCTAATTTTTCAATCAATTTCATATCCCCCGCTTTACTTCCTGTGAAGCTGCGGCGATTGACTTGCAAGCCTGTTTCAAGCTTTATCTGACATTCTTCAATAATCCGGCGCGTGTTTTCCAATAGCTTTGGATAAGCGGCGTAGAGTTGTGTAACTGCCGTTTCTGTTGTGAGAATTTGATTTTTTGCAGCAGTATTTTTTGGATTTAATTTAGTAATCAAAGTGTTCTTATCAATGGCGCGCAATATTTGATGTAGTTCAAAATCTTCCTTTTTTCCAAAGGTAACAGATTGCAAAACCACCAGTTTTTCAGGCGAATGTCGCACCTCTGAAGAAAAAAGGCGATAGATGAACTCAGGGCGTACACCTAACATTTCATTCTCTCGAAAAAGCGCGAGCGGCTTGGTAAGTTTTGGGTAAATGAAATAGGCATTTTGGACAGCTGGCGCACAATCAGGCAGCCTTTTTCCCGTCAGAGAATGATTGGTCAATATCTCACATAACTCCCGAAAACCTTCTCTATTTTTCGCGATACCAATGTACAAACACTCCCCCTCCCGTCGATATTCTATTCCCAAAATGGGCTTTATTCCCGCTTCTTTACACAAGTGATAAAACTCTAAAGTCGCAGAGGTATTGTTGATGTCGGTCAATGCCAATGTCTGCACGCCTAAACGCTGCGCACGAGCAACCAAGGCACGCGGCGAGAGTGTACCAAAACGTAAACTATATGTGGAACGGCAGTTTAGAAACACTTTTTTTAAAATATCAAATACGTGTCCGTATGGATGAAATATGAATATTAGTAACGACAAAACAATAAGTCCGTCATCTGGACAGGTC
The DNA here is from genome assembly GCA_964595615.1 of uncultured Saprospiraceae bacterium. GTDB lineage: Bacteria > Bacteroidota > Bacteroidia > Chitinophagales > Saprospiraceae > JAHDCG01. The sequence continues at coordinate 14 of CAZQTE010000195.1, read as the reverse complement.
AAATTTTCCTCATT
>CAZQTE010000194.1:7852-10353 GCA_964595615.1 uncultured Saprospiraceae bacterium | reverse complement strand
TTCTTTACAAGATAAATTCAAGTTACCATTGGCTAAAATTTCTATCCCAAATAGAAACCACAAGATTTAAGTTTGGTTAATTATTTTCATGGTTATGTTGTTGTGTCTTTTGCTTCGCAAAAGACACTTTTTTTTGCAAAAAATTAACTTTTGAGCAATTACGTGCAACCTTTTTTGCTAAAAAATTGTCTTTTAATTGATTTTCGTCGGATTTTTCGGTTAAATCGTCTGATAAACCTTTACTTTCGACCTAATTAACATTATCTTTGAGTAACTTATTGAAAAACATTCGTCAACCGACCAATTAATTAAAATGAAAATCAATACAAAAAATGTTGTTGTTGCTTTCTTGCTAATTATGAGTTTGACCTCATACATTTTCCTTAGCAATGTAGAAGTAAACGAACCTACACCTTTAAATCAAACAGAACTCCAAGAAGAATATTTAGATAATGCAGAAATGCCTGCAAATATCACTATGCCTGACTTGGATATTTTAGAGCGCACAATTAATGCACTTACTAAAGTAATCGTTCAATAATTACATCCGCGCAGCCACCTCTGCTGCTTTCTTTTCTATTCGCTTTATTAGTTTCTTTAGATGTTTCCTTTTTGTAAAAGGATTCATCAATGTCGTTCGGAGGTATATTTTACCTTTTAGTTCTGTTTGTACGAAATAAAATTCCCCCTCTTCTAATAACTCTTGGCGCACTTTACGATTCCAAGCATTCACTTTTTTCTTCCTCCACTTTTTATTTTTTAATCGAAAACAAATAATGTTCGACTGCGGCTGCATTGCTAAAGTAAAATTAGGGTTTTGACTTAAATCTGCTGCAAATTGACGCGCCAAATCATGACTAACCTCCACATATTCTCTAAATGCTTCAGTACCATACTGTTGTAAAACAGCAAAAAGCTTAAATGACATCATCGATTTTGTACACTCAAAGGTACGTTTTCCATAATTAAACCATTCAGGTGCTTCTGCATCTGCCCAAAGATACTGTGCTTTTTGATGAAATACGGCGTAAGAGTCCTTTACATTTTTAAACATTAATGCTGTCACCAAAGCCGATGCGCCCAGCATTTTATGACCATCCATGACGACGCTATCTGCTCGCTCGATTCCTTTGACTAAATGCTTATATTTTTCAGAATAGACAACAGCCGCACCATGCGCACCGTCCACATGAAACCAGATTTTCTGTTTAGCACAAAAATCCGCAATTGCCTCTAAATCATCGTATGAACCTGTTGAAGTCGAACAGGCTGAACCAATTACCGCAATGACTTCAAGTCCTTGATTTACAGCATTTTGAAATGCATTTTCTAAAGTATCCGTGCGCATTTGATAGGATTTATTAGACGGAATTTTGATAATACCTTCCGTTCCTAATCCCATTATTCGCGCTGCTCTATCTACACAATAGTGTGCTTCTTCACTCACCATGACAGCCAATTTTTTGCCATGTCCTTCGTTCCAAATATCACCTTTAGCTATTGCTTTTCTCGCTGCTAAAAGAGCAGTTAAATTGGCTAATGTACCACCTGATGTCAATACTCCTCCAGACTTTTTGTCATATCCAATCGCCTGACAAAATTCCTCAATAACAATCTTTTCCATCGCTGAGGAAACTGCCCCCATTTCATAAAGTGCCATACCATTATTAAGGAAATTACTGGTTAAACCTGCCAATGCTGAAATCGGCATCGGAACTGCAACTTGATGTCCAACATATTTCGGGTGATGTACTTTTATGGAACGGTCTAAAAGATTGTTTGTCAGTTGTTTAAAACTATCTTTTGTATCTTTTTGTTGAGTCCAATATTGCAACTCTTCCTCTGGGAAATGCCAGTTATTTACAGTAGATTTTTCCTTTTGGACCTCAGTTAAATAATCTGCCAGGCTGTCTATAAGTTCGTGCCCCTGCTTACGAAATCGTTCTGCTTGATATATTTCTTTGAGTAGTTTCATTTTGCTTTTTGATAATATTTTGAGGGCTTTTCTTAGGCGAGTTTGCGGTTTTCCTTTTAATTCATAATATTCTACACCTAAGTTATCGAGTTCGTTTTTATAGATATTGTATAATTCTTGTCTGTCCTTGGGGTTTTCACGTAGTTTGTCATATTCCCAAGGAATTTCTGTACCGCAGAGGAAGTATATCGCGTTTTTATTTTGTTCTAATTTCTTGCGTATGAATTTATGGCAGCGATTATAACGGTATTCAGACCAAATTTTTAAGACTAAGAAAGAGGTGTCGCAAACTTGGTATTTTGACTCATTTTTAACTATATTTTTTTCCTTTTTAGCTTGCCCCTTCGCGATTTTGAGCAAGTCTTTTTCTTTATATTTTGCACCATTTTTTTCTAAATATTCACGCGCGTATTCCTTTACCAAAGATGCATTGAGTCCCTTTGATAGCATTTTTGCGAGCGTCGATTTTCCTGTACTCTCTGGTCCTGTTAAGATAATTTTTCTCAAAAAATATTATTTTAGACTT
>CAZQTE010000194.1:5996-7752 GCA_964595615.1 uncultured Saprospiraceae bacterium | reverse complement strand
TTTTAGACTTCTCAACAACTTTCAACAATGCAAACAAGCAATTATTAAAAAGTTTTTCTATTTTTGCGGCTCAATTTACAACGAAAACAGAATTGCAAGTGTTTTTATAGTAAAATAACTGCAATTAATCTAAAATATATTTCCGTCATGGGAGAAATGAAAGAAACGGCTTCGAAGTCGAAATACTGGCTTTACTTCATAATTTCAACTGCAGCAATGATTGCTCTTTTGATTTTTATTCCTGAATGGTTTTGGTTAGCATTGCCTTTCAGTTTGACTTACTTAGCTGCGGCTATGGATGTCATGTAGGAGAAATGAGAATTTATTCCATGAAAAAAGCGTCACTTTTGAGTAAGTGACGCTTTTTTTATTGACAGATATTCATGATAACCACTAATCATCCACATATCGAAGTCTTTTTTCTAGGAAGTTGTGGATTTTATCGTACATATTTAGTCTTGATTGTAGAATTAGTTACGAAATAAACAAAAATACTGCATAACCAAGGGCTAAAACTTTCATTACTTCGCTGCATTTTACTAAATTTGCGGCCTTTTATGAAAATGCGGAACAAAATGTGCAACTAAAACCTTATTAATAGGGCGTCACAGCCGAATTTTACATATATTATAGACTATCATCACAGATTTCAGTAGAAATAGCAGAAGGTGATTATCTCTTAAGCAAATTCAGATAAATTTTTATGAGGACTAAACTATCGCAATTCAAATACGACTTACCAGAAGAGTTAATCGCTCAACATCCGACTCCAAACCGTGATGAAAGTCGCCTTATGGTCGTACACAGAGATACTGGTAAAATTGAACACCGTATGTTCAAGGATGTTTTGGAGTATTTTGATGACGGTGATGCGATGATTTTTAATAATACAAAGGTTTTTCCTGCGCGTATGTACGGGAAAAAAGAAAAGACGGGTGCACGTATTGAGGTTTTCTTGTTACGTCAGTTGAATGAGGAGCAACGCCTTTGGGATGTATTGGTAGATCCAGCACGTAAAATCCGTGTGGGTAACAAATTGTACTTTACTGACCCAGACGGCAATGATTTGCTGGTAGCTGAGGTCGTTGATAATACAACTTCTCGTGGTCGTACTATTCGCTTCTTGTTTGAAGGTACTACCGAAGAGTTTTTAGATATTTTACAGATTATTGGTAAAACTCCTTTGCCAAAATATCTTAATCGTGAAGCTGAACCTTCTGATAGAGAGCGTTACCAAACACTTTTTGCGAAAGAAGTGGGAGCTGTTGCTGCGCCAACGGCTGGTTTGCACTTTAGCCACGAGCTATTGAAACGCTTTGAGATTAAAGGTATCAACTCTGCGGAATTGACACTGCACGTTGGTTTAGGTACTTTCCGTAGCATTGATGTGGAAGATTTATCTAAGCACAAAATGGATGCAGAATACTTTAAGGTGCCGTCATCAGCAGTCGATGTAGTTAACAAAGCAAAAACTGCGGGAAAACGCGTTTGTGCGGTTGGAACGACGTCTATGCGTTCCATTGAGACAGCAGTTTCTGCGGATGATTTGTTGAAACCAGCAGAAGGTTGGACGAATTTATTTATCTATCCTCCGTACGAGTTCAGCATTGCTGACTCCATGATAACTAACTTGCACTTACCTAAATCAAGTCTTTTGATTATGGTGTCTGCTTTTGGTGGCGAAGAGTTAATCCGTGAGGCTTACGAGCAAGCGGTTAAAGAAAAATACCGTTTCTTCAGTTATGGAGATGCGATG
>CAZQTE010000194.1:3199-5896 GCA_964595615.1 uncultured Saprospiraceae bacterium | reverse complement strand
CTCAGGCAGAACAATTTAAGTCTAAGTCTCCCCTATTAATTTGTGGTAGTACTTGGGCACAGGATGAAAAAATATTGGCGGAGCTGATTGCAAATGAGAGATTTTCTGATTGGAAATTTATCATTGCCCCACACGAAATTGGAGAGAAACATATACAGCAAATCGAAGCTATTTTACCTTTAAAAAATATTCGCTTTTCGAAGGTAAATCAACAAAATTTAGACGATTTTCGTATCCTTATAATTGACAATATTGGACTACTTTCCACCTTATACAAATATGGAGATTTGGCGTATATTGGCGGCGGATTTGGTGCAGGTATTCACAATACATTAGAACCTATGGCGCATGGGCTGCCTGTGATTTTTGGACCTAAATATCAGAAGTTTACAGAAGCGGTGTATTTGGTAAAATCTGGTGGTGGATTTGTGGTGCATGATAGTAATGATTTGCGAAATATCTTTGCAGAATTGATTGATAAAGGAAAAAGAAAAATAGCTGCTGATAAAGCGAAAAAATATATTGAGGAGAATGAAGGCGCGTCGATTGGGATAGTAAGATATTTAGCTGAAGAGAAGTGAGAGAAAAAAAAGAACAAGAGGTCACAGCCTCTCACCTCTCACCTCTCACCTCTCACCTTCTAAAAAAATAAAATGAACAAAAAAGCAAAAGACTTATTCAAAAAATTTGAAAACCTAAAGGTCTTAATCATTGGTGATGTGATGATTGATAGATATTTGACGGGAAAGATTGAACGCATTTCACCAGAAGCACCTGTGCCTGTTGTGCATTTGGAGGAAGAAGAAATTCGACTGGGCGGTGCAGCAAATGTGGCTTTAAATGTGGCGGCTTTGGGTGCTACGCCCTACTTGTGTACGGTCATCGGGGCAGACGATAATGGGAGGAGCTTTTTAAGCTTATTGCCGCTCAATGACTTGATGGGAGATGGTATTATTCTTTCGAATGAACGCCAGACGACGACTAAAACAAGGATTTTGGCAGGTAGTCAGCATGTTTTGCGTGTAGATAGAGAAGATACTTTTGATTTGAAAGAAATAGAAGAAAAGGAAATTCTGGAAAAGGTAAAGGAAATTACATCTGAGACAAAAATAGATGTCATACTTTTTCAAGACTACAACAAAGGTGTTTTGACTAAAAGTTTGATTAAGAAGCTGATTACTTTAGCGAAGAAAAATGGGCTTCCTACAGCGGTTGACCCAAAGAAAAAGAACTTTTGGGCGTATAAGAATGTGAATTTATTTAAGCCAAACTTGAAAGAAATTAGAGAGAGTTTGTCAATGGATATTGAAGTAACAGAGGAATCTCTTAAGGCAGTTGGCACACAAATTCATAAAAAACTCAAAAACACTTCTTCACTCATTACCTTATCAGAAAGAGGTCTTTTCTACAGTGATAAAAAAAGGTCTAAAATCATACCCACACGCCCACGACACATACGCGATGTCTGTGGTGCAGGCGATACAGTAATCGCTGTTGCGGCTTGTGGTTTAGGTTTGGGATTAGAGATGAATGAGATTGCCATATTGTCCAATCTTGCAGGCGGACAAGTCTGTGAAAAAGTTGGAGTCCATCCTTTAGATAAACTGCAATTAGAAAAAGAGTATGCTGACTTATTAAAAAAAGAGTAATTTTACAACCCTTCTTAAGCAACTCATTATCAATACATTAAGCTGATTTTTAAAAAATTTATAAAAATTATTTTTACTTAGTGTAAAATTTACACTACCTTTACTATTCTGACTCACTTACGAGACTTATATGTTGGTGTTTTCTTGTCCCAGATGAGAAAGCAAATCAGATTTTCACGAACTCAACCAATTATATTAAGATGATTTTTATAGCAGATAGTGGCTCTACTAAGGCGGACTGGACACCCGTGATTAATGGAGAAAAAGGAGCAACATTTAGCACCAAAGGTTTTAATCCAAACGCTTGGAAGACGGCTGATATTATCACAGAATTGCAGAAGGAATTTGTGCATAAAATGCCTGTTGCATCCGCCTCTCGTGTCATTTTTTACGGTTCTGGTTGTTGGGATGCAAAACGTAAAAAAGTCATTTCTGATGCACTGGAAGTTATCTTTCCTCATGCAAAAATAGAAGTGCAGCATGACCTTTTGGCTTCTGCCCGTGCAACTTGTGGAGATAGTCCTGGTATTGCTTGTATTTTGGGAACTGGTTCGAATTCTTGTCTTTATGACGGTATCTATGAAGCAGATAATGTGACCAATTTGGGTTTCCTCATCGGCGATGAAGGCAGTGGTACACACTTAGGTAGAAAACTTGTCCAAGCTTACTGCTATCGCGAAATGCCAGCAGACTTAGAAGCAGCATTCGATAAAGAAGTACCAGGAGGGAAAAGCGAAATTTTGGATAATTTATATGAAAAACCGCATCCTAATCTCTATCTTTCGCGTTTTACACGTTTTATGAATGAGCATTATTCTCATCCTTTCATTAAGGATTTATCAAAGGAGAGTTTCCGTGAGTTTGTGAGACGTCACGTTTGCAAATATGAAGGTCATAAAAACTTGCCTATTCATTTCGTAGGTTCAATTGCACATTTCTTTGAAGAGCCATTACGTGAGGTTGTCGCTGAATTTGGCTTGACTATGGGACAGATTATTAAAGCACCTATTGACAGTTTAGTCGCATATCACTTGGAAAAAGCGTGGAA
>CAZQTE010000194.1:0-3099 GCA_964595615.1 uncultured Saprospiraceae bacterium | reverse complement strand
AAACGTATCGCGGTATTTACATCAGGAGGAGACGCACCAGGTATGAATTCAGCCGTCCGGGCTGTAGTGCGGACTGCTTCATTTCACGATTTACATGTTTATGGTATTCGTCGGGGTTATGAAGGTATGATTGATTGTGATATTCGTCGTTTAGAAAAGCGAGATGTGGGTAATATCTTGCAACGTGGCGGGACAGTTTTGAAGACAGCGCGTAGTGAGCGTTTTCGGACTCCAGAAGGTCGTAAATCAGCTTATGAGTCTCTTTTAGCACATGATATTGACGCCTGTATCGCGATTGGTGGTGACGGAACTTTCACGGGAGCGAGTATTTTTTCGCAAGAGTATGATATTCCATTTATTGGCATACCTGGGACTATTGATAATGATATTTATGGGACAGACCATACCATTGGTTTTGATACAGCGGTGAATACAGCTATGGAAGCGGTAGATAAAATCAGAGATACCGCAGAGTCTCACAATCGCTTGTTTTTTGTGGAGGTAATGGGTCGTCATGCTGGTTTTATTGCTCTGAATGTGGGGATTAGTGGCGGTGCGGAAATGGTGCTTTTGCCAGAGACAGACACGCCTCTGGAGAGTATCGTTGAACGATTGAGAAAGTCCGCGAAACGTAAGAAAATGTTTAGCTTAGTATTGGTGGCAGAGGGAAATAAGTCAGGTCGTGCGCGTGAGATTGCGGCGCAAGTCGAGGAAGAATTGGATATGTTTGATATTAGAACGACGGTCGTAGGTCACTTGCAGCGTGGTGGTTCACCTTCTGGTTTTGACCGTGTTTTATCGAGTCGATTGGGTTTTCATGCGGTGGAAGGTCTGTTGAACGGTAAAGAGAATGTAGCGGTTGGTATCGTTAATGATAAAATTCGCTATACGGCATTTGAGGATGCGATTAATAAGTCTAAAAATTTGAATAAGGACTTGGTGCGTATGGCGGAGATATTGGGGCAGTAAGGTGGGTTGTGAGGTTGTGAGGTTGTGAGTTGCTGCTTTTTAGCTAATTTTTAGTGGGAAATCCCGAGCTTTTTTGATGAGGCTTGGGATTTTTTTGTTTTGGGAGTTTGTTTGGTATTTTTCTTCTTGTAACTTGCCTTTGTAAATCGAAAACTTATGCCTAATACTTATCGAAGCAATATAGATTTTATCAATTTCTTGCCGAAAAGGCAAGATTGGCAATTGAATATACGTGATGGTCTTTTCTCTTTTGGAGGTGCTTTTCTTTTGGAAATTCGGGTGAATTGGCTGTTGGGTTTGCGGGTGGCTATTCTTCGGTTGTTGAAGCCTGAGTTTGTGGCGGTGAGAATTTATGTGGAATCGGAAGAGGAAACAATTATCGCTGTGAGTCATTTAAGGAGTATTCCTAACCTTAAGGGGCTTTGGATTTATGGGACTGAAGGTAAATTTTTGAGAGGAGACTGGGAATTATTAACAGATATAGAATATCTATTTTTGCAAAGTTCTCAAGGGGAGTATCATCCTTCCTTCTTTGCAGGATTTGATAAAAATAAAAATATAAAAAATTTAAGTTTTGGTTATCCTTTTGACCTTAGCCACAGAAAACCAGAACAGGAAAATGAAAAAAAGAAAAGATTGAAATTCATAAAAGGAACAAAAGGTAAAAATCTTATTATCTGTTTTCCATATGCTAAAGACGTCATTTCAAATGAGCTAAAGACACTACAAGAAATGTACCATGTAGTTATTGCAAGTGGAAGAAATTTCGGTTTTAATAGCAAATTTAAAATTCTGCTCCGTTGTAATGAGCATAATAACTTACATTGGAGTGATTATCCTGTTAGTTTTCAAACTCACATAACAGAGTCTGAATTAAAAGAATGGATATTTGAATTATTAAATTTTAAAAAAATTAACCTTGAAGAAAATGATAACTTTGATACTCTTTATGACTTCTTCTATTCAAAAAAAGAGGTTAATATATTAATAGCACTGAACATATTAAAACATAGCGATAAAATTACTAAATCAATGCTTTATTTAGTTTTTATAGTTTATCAAAATTTTATCAAAAAAAATAAAGAAAAAAATGAGACAACAGTAGAAATAATAGAATTAGCAGAGGAAATTTTATTAACTTATATCCCAAGTCCTGTCATAGCACACCTCAAAAAAGCTATGTTCTACAGAATAACTCCTGAGAGCCTATTAACATTTTTTGGTAATTTTGATAGCAATGAATATCAAATTCATAAATACCTAATGCATGAAAAGGGTTCTTGTGAACTCAATTTTTTCATCAATTTAGACGAAGAAGAAAAACTTCCTAAAGTTATTAACACTCTAAATTCAACAACGACCACGCAAATAAGAATTAAATTCAAAGGAAAGGGAAACATCATTCCTATTGTAAATAAAATCATAAAGAATTTCAATAATATTAAGTCATTACTTCTCTCTTCACAGGATAAGGGCGGTTTAGATCTTGGGTATTCAACAGGGGAAATGCGATTTTCTGGAGAAACTTTATCTTTTTCAAACTTCTACTGTAAAGAGCAAGCGCCTATTTTATGTAACAAAGTTATTAAATTACAATGGACAGGAGGTGGAAATATAATGCGAGAGTTAGGTTCTTGTTTTCCAAATTTACAGCGTCTATTAATATTCAAATCCAAATGTGAAAATATTAATTTTTCATCCTTAAAAAACACATTGGAAGAACTATACCTTAGCGAAACACATTTAGCCAAAAATTTCAATACTAATATCTGTCAGTTAACGAACTTGAAAATACTAAAACTAATGCAATGTGGTATAAAAACAATACCTGAGGAGATTTTATCACTACAAAAAATAGAGGAAATTCACCTACATAGGAATGTAATTGCCCTATTTCCAAATTTCTTAAAAAGCTTAAAAAAATTAAGGATTTTAAATTTAAGCGGTAATCAAATTAAAATGCTTCCTTTTAAACTACAAGTACCGTCTTTGCAAAGTTTGAACTTAAGTCATAATAAAATTAAAAATTTCGCCCCATTAATAGATGTAGCTAATAATATCAAAAAAGTAGATTTAAGTAATAACAATACTTCTGAATTAACTATTGCATTCATTAACGGTATTTTAGAA
>CAZQTE010000193.1:0-10462 GCA_964595615.1 uncultured Saprospiraceae bacterium | reverse complement strand
TTATTAATCACAAGTCCAAATATTTATGCCAAATCCCACTCCTCTCCTAAAGTTCGAATACCATCAACAATCTGAGTCAAAGTCTCTTCTACTGTCCCATTTCCGTCTACTTCAATAATATTTTCATCACGCGTAGTCCTTAGAAAATCAATAGCATTCAAGAATTTTTCACGTGTCTCATCAAAGCGACCTTCGAAAAGTTCACGCGGTTGATTGCGTTTATTTAGACGTTGATAGCAGGTCTCATTTGTCACATTGACAAAGAAGATAAGGTCGGGTTTGCGTGCCAATTCATTCAATTCCATGACACGGTCAAAAGGAAAATCATCGGCAGTTTGATATACCAAAGATGAGAGATAATAACGGTCACTGACAACGATGTGTTTCTCTTTTTCCAACCATGGATTTATCAAACGATAATTGTGGTCAAGTCGGTTAGCGGCAAAGGCATAAGCCAATACACGGGGATGAAACTGGGTAATTTTTTTCATCAAAATATCACGTATAAATTGCCCGCCCGCAGAGGGGTCATTGGGTTCATAGGTGAATTTTATTTTACCAGCAAAATCATGGTTGGCTTCTTCCAACAGACGTTTTGCAACAGTCGTTTTTCCCGAACCGTCTAATCCTTCGATGACGATGAATAATGATTTCATAAAAAGGTTGTAAGGGTTGTAAAAGATTGTAAGAGTTGTAAAAGATTGCACCCTCTACAACTTTTTCAAGCTTTTAAAGTCTTAATTCTCCCGCGCCCTCGCGGATTACCTCAAATTCACTGCTAGTACAATCAACCACCGTCGATGCCACATTTCCACCTATTCCTCCATCGACAACTATGTCTACTAGCTTTTCAAAATCTTCATGGATATCATAGGCATCTGTAAAATACTCTAAAATTTCATCTTCAGATTTTAAAGATGTCGTCAAAATTGGACGCCCTAATTCTTCCACAATCGCCTGCACAATATTATTCTCAGGCACACGCACACCAATTGTTTTCTTACGATTTTTAAACATCTTAGGCACTTTGTTATTCGAATTCAATACGAATGTAAAGGGACCAGGCAGATTGCGTTTCATCAACTTAAAAGTCTCATTATCAATTTGCTTTGCATATTCTGAAATCTGCTTGATATCTGAGCAAATGAAAGACAAACGTGCTTTTACTGGATCTAATCCTCGTAAACGACAAATCTTTTCAACCGCTTTATTATTAAATATATCACAACCAATACCATAGACAGTATCTGTCGGATAAATAATGATACCACCTTTTTCCAAAGTCTTAACAATCTGTGCAATATAACGCCCTTGCGGGTTATCTGGATTAACTTCTAATAACATAAGATAGAGATGTTAGTATGCCTAATTCGTTGATTTTACGACAAAATAAGGCATATTCTTCACTATAAACAAATCAAGCATTAAATTTGCTTCAATTTTTACAGTCCAACCATTTTCCATAATGTGTATTCTGATGAAAATCAGCATATTGTATTCATTTTTTGAAACAATTGATACCATCAACAATTTAATCAGTATGAGATTCTTTTCATTTCTACTTTTTTTAGCCCTCACTCTTAGTGTACAAGCACAAGAAGCCAATAATATTACTCTCCTTGATAACTGGGCAGATCCAGATTTGCCAGACGCGGGCTCATTGAGTTACAATGATGTGTGGGGCTACGCAGATTGCAATGGCAATGAATATGGCATATTCGGCTCTTCTGCTTTCGTTCATTTCTTCAATGTAACAGACCCAAGTAATATTGTAGAAATGAATGCATTTGAAGGTGGTTCTACAACTGTGTGGAGAGATATGAAAACCTATGAAGACCATGCCTATGCTGTTTGCGATAACTGTACAGAAGGCTTAATGGTTTTTGATATGTCAAATGTACCAACTGAGGTCAGCTTAGCATTACAAACAACGGATTACTTCAACAGCAGCCACAACATTTGGGTTGATGAAGAAGTAGGTCGTCTTTATGCTGTCGGAACAAACACAAATGGTCAGGGAATGCACGTTTTCGATTTAACAGAAGACCCTAGCAATCCTGTACTTATAGCAGAGCCTGTATTAGAAGGTGGTTATGTGCATGATATCAATGTATTTAACAATATTGCTTTTGCTTCTTCGGGAAATAATGGTTTATATGTTTACGATTTTACGGATCCAGCAAATCCTATCACTTTGGGTTCTTTGACAACATATCCAGAGCAAGGATACAACCACAGTTCTTGGCCAACAGCTGACGGAACAACACTTATCATGGCAGATGAAACACATGACCGCGGACTAAAGACTATCGATGTCAGTGACTTTACAGATATGACAACACTGGATGTTTTCCGTTCTGAGTTATTAGCACCAGAAGCAACAGGAAGTATCGCACACAATCCTTTCATTCGTGGTAATTTTGCTTTTGTCTCTTACTATCACGACGGATTGCAAGTTTTTGACCTTTCTGACCCAGAAAATGTAGTACAAGTTGCAGGTTATGATACAGAACCTGATAATACTGGTTATGGTGGTTTTACAGGAATGTGGGGAACTTATCCATTTTTACCTTCAGGTACGATTTTATGTTCGGATACACATCGTGGGTTCTATACTTTCTCTATGGATAATATAGATTTGGTAGAAAGTCCTGCACCCCTTTTCCCAACTGCGACTCTGACAGAAATGGGTAATACAAGTGTTTGTGAAGGTCAATCTGTTAGTTTATTCGTTGATCCAGGTGCAGAAAGCTACGAATGGATGCAAGACGGTACATTAGTATCAGAAACGGATATGAATACCTACGCAGCTAATGTTACGGGAGATTATACAGTTGCGGCAAGTAATGGTTATTGTCGAACTATGGCAGGAGAAACAATTAGTGTGACGATTAATGCTTATCCTGATGCTGATGTTTCTACTTCTGGGGATGCATTTTTGTGTGGTTCAGAAGAGGAAACAATCCAAATAACACCAGGGGCAGATGGCTACATTTGGTATTTGGATGGACAACAATTGTCTGGAGAGGTGGGACCTAATTTGACAACAGGTGAGCCTGGTCAATACACCGCTACCGTCATATCAAACAACTGTTTTTCAGAGATTGAGCCTGTAACACTTGGTGGCACGCCAGACGGTGTGAGTGTAACTTATGAGCCTGGTATTATCAATAGTTGTGTAGGAGCAACAGAGACTTTAAGTTTCACAGATCCAGAGGCTTATGACAATTACCAATGGACTTTTAATGGAGAAAATATTGAAGGAGAAACAGGTACTTCTATAGATATTACAGAGCCAGGTTTGTATTCTGTATCTGTTATTTTTAATGCAACTTGTTCAATCGGAACAAGTGAAATTGAAGCAACTTTCAATACTCCTATTGATCCTGTTGTCTCTGCTAATATGAATGTTTTGATTGCTAATAATGCGGCATCTTGGCAGTGGTATTTAGACGGAAATCCAATCGAAGGTGCTACGGAACAATCTTACACCGCATTGGAAACGGGAGCTTACTCTGTAGAGACAGTTGATGAAAATGGCTGTACAGCTATCTCTTTACCAGAGGAAATCATCATCAGTGGTATTCACGATACAGAGTCTGGCATCGTACAGATATTACCAAATCCTTTTTCTTCTCAATTAGGATTACGTTTAACGACAGATGCAAATACAGCTGCTTGGCGCATTTTTGATGTGACTGGTAAGAATATGGCGCAAGCGCAAAATGTGGCAACGAATGGTACTGTTTTCGTTGATACGCAAGATTGGGCAGCGGGAATGTACTTCTTGGAGGTAATCCTAAATGGGAATTCAGTGATAACGGAGAAGGTGGTGAAGAAGTAGTACAGCCCCTTAAATGATATAAAAAATGGTTCTCGTGTGATGCGGGAAGCCGTTTTCATATCTTATTAGACATTACGAACGGGACACCTTGGAAGTGTGTCCCGTTCGTTATTATTACTATCCCCTTACTGTTAGTAAAAGTTGCCAGATATTTGCCAAAATACTTCTGCCATTGTTGCAAAAAATAACGGTAATTTTCTTCTGAACGGAACATTTTAGCATCTCCTACACAACGATTATAAATGTGATAGCAATTATTTTCGTTAAACTCTGCACTGTAATTATTTCTCATAGTATTTTGCTTAGAAATGAAAAATCTGCTCAGCAAAAATCAAGATTTTTTCTATTTGCTTTGTAGATTTCGGTCGGGATGTATTCAGAAACTATTCTTATTGGAATTCTATTATCATATGCTTGTGAGTAAGTTCTAATATTAAGTACGGGACACCTTGAAGGTATCCCGTACTTGTTCGTTGAAAAATATAATGGATTGAACCAGAACGACAAATTGTTATATATACCAAATCTAACAAAAAAAATCCCGAACACTCCAAGAGCATTCGGGATTTTTCGTTAAACATAGACCTACTAGCATTTCAAAAGCTAGTAGGTCTGTAAACCTTACTCCACAATCAACTTAACAGTCTGCATCTCACCGCCTTCTGTCAATACAGAAACACCGTAAATACCTGTTGCAAAATTACTTACATCTAAAGTCAAACGGCTATTCTGAATATCCGTTAACTTCTGAATGTAAACAACTTGTCCTAATTGATTAGTAAGTGTCAAGTCAGCATTTTGACCAATAAATCCTTTCAAATTTAAGTTCACTTCTCCTTTTGCAGGATTAGGGAATAAATCTAAAATACCTGTGTAAGGGCTATCATTATTACCGCCAATAACGATTGGAGCATCATTATCATCACCGCGTATATCATCATCGCCATCAGGACGTACAATTGTCTGCAAAATGCTCACCGTGTAATCTTCTGCTTCACCTTGTGCAACTTCACCACATACCTCTGGGTAGTCATGCTTAGAAACCATAATACGCATGCGTGTTGCATCCATGTTTTCTTCAAATGCAGGTAATTCAAGATTCCAATCTTCGGTTGTCATCGTTTCTGCTAACATTTCATCAGCATCAAAGAAGTCACCGTCATGGTTTTTATCCAACCACACACGGTAGAATAATTCTTCTGTACCATTCACACCGCCTACAGCGATATTCATTGGAACTGGTGTGAATTCTTCTGTTTCTTCGTCAATTACAGCATACAATACCATTTCCTCTTCTGTGTAATCTCCAAAGCCCTCATCATCTCCTGTTTCCATTTCGTATTCACCCATTAAGATGTTTTCGATATAAACTGAAGACTCCGTACCACCTGTAGTACAAGTGTTTGCTGTTGGCATTTCTACGATAACATCAAAATTAATTTCTGCTTCGTTACCACACATATCTGTCGCACGGTAAGTCACAACATAAGTTCCTTCTGTAAAGTCAGAACCACAAGTCAATAATGTTTCAGAGATAATTTCACCTGTTTCTTCATCTGTTTCAGTCAAAACTGGAGAGATTTGCTCAAAGTTGATACATGGACGCTCAATCAAGAACGCACTTTCTACTGTATTGTCAACCAAAATCCAAGTTCCATCAGCTTGCATCAAAGCGATGTTTGCTTCTTCTGTTGGAATATACTCTGCATCAAAATTGATGAAATCAACATTTTCAGTTGTTAACCAATTCATTACTATTTCTTCGTCAACGATAGTCTGTGTTAAGCCTGTAAATGCAGAAGAAAAATCTTCATTTAATGCATTTTTCAAGAAACGGTTTTCGCTTTCCGTATTGATTGTAACCAATTGAGCATCAAGCGTTTCTGCCATTAATTCAGCATCAGCCCATGTTGTACTTTCACCTTCGTATAAGAAGTATTGGTGTCCGCGGTACACACCAAGGTAACGGTAATCGTCAATTTCAGTTTCTGCACAAATCTCACAAGAAGTATTCGCTGCTGGCTCATTCCATGCCACACGTGCTGTTGCTTCTTCTTCTTCCAAAGATGCTTCTACATCATTTAATCCAGCAAAAACAATCGGTGCATTTACAATAACATCATAATAACAAGCTACCCAGTTTCCATACGCATCATTGAGCATAAAAGTAACTGTAGTCGTGCCTATTGGGAAGCCATCTTCTGGAGCATCATTTGTGATTTCTACACTTCCACAATTATCAGAAGCAGACGGTTGAGGTAAAAATACAGTTGTCAAATCACCTGTAGCTGTTACAGTCAAATCATCTGGACAGTTTGTCAATTCTGGCGAGAAAGTATCGTGTACAAATATTTGGTAATCACAAGTCGTTGAATTACCCGCTGCATCAGTTGCTGTCACAGGTCTATTGTAAAGACCAGGCGTGAAAGTAAAGTTACCAGTCCCCGTAATACTTGTGACACCACAGTTATCAGTGATAACTGGATTTAAATTGATTTGCCCTGTACAAGAGTTAGGATTTTGTGTGTAAATATTTACCACTCCATCACTTGGACATTCTACCATTGGTGCTTCTTCATCCGTGATAATCACTAAAGACTCACATTGAGAAGTACCAGTACTATTAGCAACAGTCCAAGTTACAACAGTTGTACCTACCGGGAAAAATGCTGGTTGGTCGCTTGTAATTGTTACTGGGTCACCAAAGCCACAATCATCAAAAATGAAAGGAGGTAATAAAGTAATTTGGTCACTTCCACACAAACCTGGTGCATTACAAGTTGATGTTGGTTGACGACACTCTAAACGAGGTGCTACATCTCCAATAGTTATTACCTGTACATAATCACCATCAACTGTCATATTACCACAATCATCTGTCGCGCTGAATGTACGTGTGATTGTTCTTCCGTCTGCGCTTGTTACTTCTGTAAAACTTGTCGCGATTGGGCCAACTACTGTTGAAGATTGACCTGCGTTTACTGCACCTGGTGACTCTGCTAAAGGTCCAGTCCATGTGAAGTCTGTTCCTGTAGCACCTGCACCTGTTCTTTGTACAGAAAAACCAAGAGGTGTCATAAATGATTCTTCAATGCCAATATCTGTTGACATCATACCTGCAGCAGGACCCGCAGCAGGAGTAAAAGAACCTTCATAACTAATAAACTCTACAACTGCACCTGCATCATCTACTAATGCGATACCGTCTGGCGCGCCATTTTGAATTCCATTAGAAGGGAAATTAATAGTAATAAAACCAAAACCACTTCCTGGATTAGCAAATGTTCCGTCAACAGCTACTGTGTTATAAATAGTACCATTTGCTCCATTATATAGTACAAGTGACCAGCCTGCTAATGTTTGATTAGCAAGACCTGCAATTTCAATAAACTCGCCCATATCAGTACCTCCATTATCATAATGAACTTCGTTGATAAATGGCGTGATAGAAGGCTGTGCGCCAACACATGGGTCATAGGCTGTTGCTACACCACCAGTAGCTGCTGGTGAAAAATCTGTTTGTGTACAAGCTATTGTAATATCACCAGGAGTGATGATAATTGGTGCGTCATTATCTTCGATAACAATAGTTTGTGTATCTACATCTTGGTTTCCATTATTATCAGTTGCAGTCCATGTACGTTCTATTGTTGACTCGCCCGCGCACGCACCTGGCGTTATTGCGTCAGCAAAAACAATTGTCACTGTACCACCTGTTGGGGCTACAAATGTTTGACCTGTGTTTACTGCACCAAAGGTATTTGGTAAATCTGGAGTAGTACTCCAAGTAAATTCAGAATATTGTCCACCTGTTCCTTCTAATTGTAAAGAAGAGCCTTCAGCGGCAGAATTAGATTCAGCAACACCTATGTCTACGGAAGTCATACCGCTTGCTGCGCCGTCGATAGGAGTTAAAACACCTTCATAACTTAAAAATTGCACGACGACTCCATTGTTATCAATCAAAGCAATTCCGTCACTTACTCCATTCTGTATACCCGAAATTGGTACATTCAAGAAACCATAACCATTTGTATCATTATTCAAAACACCTGATAATAATTCAGTGTCATACAAACTATTATTATTTCCATTGTACAACTCAATAGACCAACCTGTAAAATCTGTACCTGCAGGTCCAGCAATTTCAATCCCTTCCATTGCGTCTCCTCCTGCGTCATCATAATGAATTTCATTTATCCAAGGTGTAACTATCGGAGCTGTTGCACAATCATCTGTAGCTGTTGCCATTCCAGAGTCACTAGGGTCTGTAGAGTCACAAGAAGACAATGTCATATCAGCAGGAATAGTAATCACTGGAGGTACATTATCAATATTAACTGTAAATGAACCACACATCCCTAAACCGTCACAAGTTTCACCAGCTACGAAATATTCAGTTGTACTCGCAGGAGACACGGTAAACATACCTGTAGCATTACGGTCAACTTCTGAACCTCCACAAGAACCTGTAAACAATACCCAAGCACTTGCATCATTCAAATTACCAGCGGTAACCGTAACCATACCATCTGAGCCTGGACAAATACTTGCTGTACCGCCAAGAGTTGGAGTATCAGCTGCTGCGAGGGCATCAATTGATGTTATATTATAGCCACCCGTTGCAGTCAAAGTTTGCGTCGTGTTACTTGTTGTCCAATCTGTAAGAGTGTAGATATTAGAAACCAAAACAGCACTTGAACCAGTGAGTGATGTACGATTATAAAATCCATTGTCAACTTCAGGAACTAAAGCTAATGCATTAGTTCCATCTGTAAACGCACCTGGTAATGCTGACGAATTAGAACTTGTTGCATCTGCTTCCCAGCCTCCACTAGAATTTGAATGAATACCTGTAATAAAATTACACTCAAATCCTGTGACAGGAGCAGCCCCTTGATAAATAAAAAGTTGGTCACCACTTCCAGAAAAAGCAATTGATCCCGAAACATTTGAAACTGTTGCCGTCGCCGCAGTACTTGAAGTAACCGTAGTACCTTCAACTTTAAACTCTGTACCTGCTGTTGCTGCCGAAGTAAAAGTTAAGTTACTAACACCCTCACCTGTGCGAAAACCGCCAGCTGCTAACCAACCATTGTCGGTATAGGTAATCATTGTGTTTGCTACAACATCCTTGATTAGAACAAAGGTAAATTGATCAGGGGTATCGGCGTTGTAACCAGTAATCGCAATGTCTCCTGTGATTAAAGTCGTCTGACTTTTCAGTGAAGAGGAAAAAATCAACAATACAAAAAAGGCCAAAAGCCCGAGTAGATGTCGTCTCATTGGAGGAAAAAATTTAAGTTAGTTAAAAATTATATTGTCGGTTCGGGATGAACAATGAACACGGGTAACTATTTGAAGGAGAAACCCTTACGAATCAGTTTTATTTTGTGTATGACGAGCAGTAAATCTTCTGGTTTTATCGAATCTAAGGTTTGACTCAGAATTTATTGCCAAAGATAGCTTTTTTGTAGGAAAACAAAGAAAAACAAATGGCTTTAGAGATTAAGTTTGTGTGAAATTTAGAATAGTTTTTCTTAACAATGGAACTAATTTTCTCACATTTATGTACTTATGGACGGAAATTAAAAAATATTATTCACCAAAAGCAAAAATATTCAAAATGAGAAAGTTAGCTTCCATCCAAAGGATTAAAGACCTCCAGCCTATCGAAAACGCAGATGCGATTTTGAGAGCAACGGTTTTGGGATGGCAATTGGTCGTTAAAAAAGGAGAATTTCAAATCGGGGATTTGTGCGTCTATGTAGAGATAGATAGCGTCTTTCCTGCCCGTGATGAATTTGAGTTTTTGCGGTCAAAAAGCAATCGTTTGCGGACGATTCGTTTGCGCGGTCAGATTTCTCAAGGGATTTGTTTTCCTTTGTCTATTTTGCCAGAAGGAACGCCGATTGAGGAAGATTTGGATGTTACAGAAATCTTGGGTATCACTAAATATGAACCACCAATTCCTGCACAATTAGCAGGAACAATGAAAAGCACTTTCCCATCTTTCATTCCTAAGACGGATGAAACTCGGGTACAAATCTTAGGTGATTTATTGGAAAAATACGCAGGAGAAAAGTGCTATGTTGCGGAAAAATTGGACGGTTCCAGCGTGACTTACTTTGTTAAGGACGGTGAATTTGGCGTTTGTTCTCGTAATATGGAATTGTGCGAAACGGAAGGAAACTCTTTCTGGCGTGTCGCACGTGAATTGGATATCGAAAATAAATTGCGTTCTCTTGGTAAGAATATTTCTATCCAAGGTGAACTCATCGGTGAAGGCATCCAAAGTAACAAATACAAATTGCGCGGTCAAACGGTTTACTTCTTCAATGCTTTTGAGATTGACGCGTATAAATACTTGGATTTCAAAGACTTGCAAGCTACTTTGGCGGACTTAGACTTGCCGATTGTGCCGATTTTAGATGCAGATTTTTCTTTGATTAGGTCTATTCCTGATTTGGTTGATTTGGCGGAAGGAAAGTCTGTTTTGCGCAAGGAAACGCATCGCGAAGGGATTGTTATTCGTCCTTTGGAGGAGAAGCGGGATAGAGACGGACGGGTTTCTTTTAAGGCTATTAATCCGCGTTTTTTGTTGAAGTTTGCGGATGC
>CAZQTE010000192.1:0-10486 GCA_964595615.1 uncultured Saprospiraceae bacterium | reverse complement strand
AATGAAAAAAATCATTTTACAGTCTTTGGGATGGGTGGTTTGAGTAAAGAACATTACAACCCTGTCGATATTCATGCCGACCGCGACCCGACACGTGCTGCGCATTTTGAAGATAGAATTAGAATTGGAAATATGGGAACGGTAGGCATGACCTACAGTCGTTTTATTGATAAAAAATCTTACTTAAAAATTGGTATCGCGGGTATCGGTAGTCAGATTGATTGGAAATATGACGTTTTGGATAGTTTGAATAATCGGATGCAATATCATGATGAAGTTCACAACGAAACACGCCTCTCCTCCTCTATCATTTACAGTCGAAAAATGAACCCGACTTTGCGTTTTAAAACGGGGGCATTCATTCACAATATTCTAAATTATAATTTCTTCAAAAAGACGATACAACGTGCTAATATTTCAGATGTTTTAACAGAAAATACAGACTTGTCTATCAATGGTCAAGGGAGTACAAATACCTTGCAATATTTCGCGCAATTCAGTAAAGACTTAGGGGCTAGACTCACGGTTAATGCAGGTGCACATCTCATGCATTTAACATTGAATAATACTACTTCTGTCGAACCCCGTGTTTCGCTACAATACAAAATAAATCAACGCCAAACAGTGAGCTTTGCCTATGGTTTGTATAGCAAAACACTCCCAATGGCAGGTTATTTCTACACACAACGTGATACGATTAATGGCGTAGTCACAGAGTCTTTGCCGAACTTAGACTTACCATTTATTAAGTCAAATCATTACATTTTATCCTACAATTATGCAACGGAAAAAGGTCTACGTTTTTCGGCAGAAGCTTATTATCAATCCTTGTTTAATGTGCCTGTTAGTCCAGACGAGAGTAATTTATATTGGATGCTTAATACACGTTCTACTTTCCCTGAGACTGTGGTAGAGAGTAGTGGTACAGGACAAAACTATGGTGTCGATTTAGCTGTCGAAAAGTTCTTTTCCAATCGCTTATTTTTCTTGTTGACAGGTTCGTATTTTAAGTCTTATTTCAATCCTAAAAATGGGGAACGATATGCCACTACTTTTGCCAATGATTTTGTGTCTGCTTTGACTATCGGACGCGAATTTGAGATGAAGAAAGAACGGACACTACAGGTCGGCGCACGTATTTTATACAATGGCGGCAATCGTTATACGCCTTTAAATAAAGAGATTTCGCAGGCAGTTGGCGTTTATGTTGGCGACCCAGAATTAACTAATACCGCTCAACTTCCAAACTATTTCCGTATTGACACACGTATATCTTATCGCTATAATGCACCTAAATTAGCGGGTAGTATTTCTTTGGATATTCAGAATATCACGGCGCGTAATAATCCAAATGGTGTGAGTTATGATGCGGAGAGTAATGAGTTGATTTTTAGAACGCATTCGAGTGGCTTAGTGCCTGTTTTGGCCTTTGGCTTTGATTTTTAGGGTCGTTACAGAAATTGCGTCAACTTTCAAAACTACCTATCCAAATTTTAAAAAGTATTTATTCGCCAGATATGGGAAATTAATGGCGATGCTATCAGAAGATACGAAATTTACGAATCTATTTTGAACAGTATTTTAGATAGTCATAAATACTCGCTTCTTCTTTCTCTCTTCCATCTCTTTATCTTTTACATTTCTTCTTAAATAAAATAATTTTCTCAAATTTAAGAAAAAATTATTTTGCCGATTCAGACAAAATGCTCACAAAAAACTGACAATCAACAACTTACAAAACCGGCACGCAGATTGATTGAATTAAAAATGTAGACAAGCACAAAACATTTAATTTCACAAGCGAATATTAACACTTCACAAAACTTTTTTTTACAGATAACCCTAATTATTTTGAAGTTTTGTTTTTCTAACCAATTAAAAAGAAATTATTATGACTGTTACTGAATTTAATAACAAATTTGAAAATTTAGAAGATTTACTGTTTGGCTTTGCTATGAAACTAACAAAAAATCGCGACCGCTCAAAAGACTTGATGCAAGAAACGGTGATGCGTGCTTTTAAAAATAAAGACCGCTTTAGCAAAGGCACAAACTTCAAAGCTTGGGTAACTACAATTATGCGCAACTCATTCATTAATGAATATCGCAAGCAACGGACACGTAATCGTGTAGAACAACCTGTAGAAGATATGTTGCATGTGGCAGACCAAGCGGTGGTCAACGAAGAGGCTTCGTCAAGTATTATGATGACGGAGTTAGAGGTAATTTTGGCTAATTTGTCGGATACCTACCGCATTCCGTTTTCGATGTTTTATGAAGGATATTCTTACATTGAAATCGCGGAAAAAATGAACCTACCTATTGGTACGGTGAAAAGTAGAATCTTCTTTGCACGCAAGCAATTGAAAGGAGCAGTTACTGCTAAATACGGCGAAGACGTGTTAGAAACAGTAGCCTAAAATATACCCAAACATAGGGCACAAAACTACTTTTTATATCATGACTGCTAATTAGCCCGACTTTTTTACACCCGACTTTACCAATTGTGGTTCTTTGAATCACATCCCGACTGTACTTATTAAATCAAACGACTTAAAAATTGAAAGATTAAATGAGGTGTCTGCAAAGTTTCTGACTTTGCAGGCATTTTTTTGTAAGTACTCGGACATAATTATTTCGTCGTTACTTAGAACAGAACAGAGAAAATTTTTTGATTGATTTGGCTTTTAAAACCGCCAATATCCTCTGGTCTTTAAGGATTTTTAGCGTGAAATCAAGTGGAAAATATTATGAGTTCTATAATGTTAATAATTGTGTCCGAGTACTTGAACATTCTATTAACTCATTCTTTTTATCTAAAACTCCCAACTATAACTAACTGTAAATGAGTGAATTATTTGATTTTGAAAAATATGAGATAGGACTTTTGTTCATTGGTGTTTTGACACTCCTAGCTGCTTGGATTCCTCAATTCTTTTTCAAAAGACACGTTACTCTCCCTCTTTTGCACCTCGCCGTCGGCTTTGTGCTTTTTTCTTTTATTGACTTTAAAGCTGTCAGTCCACTCATGGAAGACAATCGTTGGATGTGGGAAAAAATCACAGAAATCGCTGTTATCATTTCACTACTCGGCGCAGGTCTCAAGATTGATAAAAAACTGACTTGGAAAAACTGGAAAGTGACCTTTATGCTCTTAGCGATTACAATGCCTTTGACGATTATTACAATTAGCTTTTTGGGCTGGTGGCTAGGTGGATTGCCATTGGCATCGGCAGTTTTGTTGGGTTCTGTATTGGCACCAACAGACCCCGTTTTGGCGGCAGATGTACAAGTAAGACCACCAAATGAGAGTCCGCACGATAATCATGTGCGCTTTCCTTTGACCTCCGAGGCGGGCTTAAATGACGGTTTGGCTTTTCCGTTTACTTACTTTGCTGTGGGTTTGGCGATGTATGGATTGGGTGGAGAAAGTTGGATAGATAGCTGGTTCTTGCAGCAAGTTTTGTATAAAATCATCGTTGGCTGTGGTATTGGCTGGGGACTGGGCTATCTTTTATCTAAGATTATTTTTAAATATCCGACCGAGAAACCTTTAGCACGTGAAGGTTTGGGTTTTATTGCTATTAGTATTCTTTTTACGTCTTATGGCGGTGCAGAATTACTAGGTGGCTATGGTTTCTTGGCTGTTTTTGTTTCTGCTTTAAAGATTAAAAAAGTGGTACAAACACACGATTATCATACGACGTTGTACGATTTCAGTGAAAATTTAGAGCGTGTCGTGATGTCTCTTATTTTATTTTTACTTGGTGGTCTAGCGACAGTTTTAATTGATACGGTAACCTGGGAAAGTATGGCGATTGCTATAGCGGCTATTTTCATTATCCGTCCTCTAGCGGGTTGGCTCGGTCAATGGGGCTGCAATCGTCCGAAATATGAGCGTGCGGTGGTTGCCTTTTTTGGAATTCGTGGCATTGGTTCGATTTATTATTTGGCCTATGCTATGGGCAAGGCTGACTTTGTAGAAATGAATTGGATATGGGCAACGGTGGTGCTGATTATTGTTTGTTCGGCTACGGTGCATGGTTTTTCGGCTTTGCCGGTGATGCGGTGGTTGGATAGTCAGAGGGAGAATGAGAAAAATTGAATTATACAAACAAATCATCTACAGTAAGTTCCCCCGTAACCAACCCACCACTATGCGCATTTTTACGTATTCCGAAAACAGTGATAAAGACAAAATTCAAATGCTTTTTTGTCTTGGTCACTTCTCTAAAAACGCTCATTTTTCGGCGTAATTGCTGAGCATATTCTTTTGAAATAACAAATTCTTCTTGGTAAAATTTGATTTCGCAGAGGTTGATGACGCGGTCATTGCGGTCGATGAAAAGGTCGATTTGTGCGCCCGCATTTTCTGCGTCGCCTTTTAGGTAGAAAGAGCCAGATTGAGAATAAATACCACCGATTTCGAGGGCTTTTTTGATTTGTGCTACGTGTTTTAAGCAGATATTTTCAAAGGCGTAGCCAGACCAAGCTTTATAACTTTGGGTTTGACTTAATTTTTGCCAAACGCTTTCTTCTTCGTGGACTTTATTTTCAATGAATTTTAAGTAAAAAAGCGAATATTCATCTGTCAACCGAAATAGTAAATCCTTCTTTTTCTTGCCATAAGGAAAATATTTTGAAATAAAGCCAGACTCTTCTAATTCATTCAAAATGCGGGTCAAACTTCCGCCATTTGCCAGACCTGTCGCCACTAAAATATCTGCGCGGGTGATGCCATTTGGTTTGGCAGCTAGGGCGCGGATGATGAGAATGTGTTTTTCGGAATTATCGAATAAAGCTGGGTACAAGCGACTGAACTCTTTGCGCAAAATGCCGTCCTGCGAAAAACAGATTTTATCGATATTTTGCACGGCGCTTTTATCGGCTTCCACTTCCTTGAGGTAATGCGGAATACCACCCATTGCCATATACAATTCCAATGCTTGATAGCGGTCAAAATGCCAGCCGATTTCGTTCAAAAAATGTTCTGTTTCTGCTAAATTGAAAGGGTTAACGGTTAGTTGTTTGGTGATGCGATTGTGCAGTCCACCTTTGTCATTGACGACTTTTTGTATCATCCATGATGCCGCCGAGCCACAGATAACCACAACGATATTTCTATCAATCGCCCAGCTATTCCAAAAGAAGCTCAGGGCGCGTAAAAAGCCTGATTTTGAGGTACTTAGCCAGGGTAATTCGTCGAAAAATACGACTTGTTTCTTATCTTTTACCGCCGTTTTTTCCAAATATTTTATGAGTAAAATAAAAGCATCCATCCACGAGTCGGGCTGCTGTATCGGTAAGAAATTATCGGCAACACGTTCTAATTCAAACTTAAAATTTTTGAGTTGTTCGTCTCGCGTTGCGTTCTGCACACCCGTTATCGAGAAGTCAATTTTTTCTGCATAAACGGTCTTGACTAAAAAGGTTTTTCCCACTCTTCGGCGCCCAATGACGGCTATCATTTCGGGTTGGTTGGATTGATAGGCTTTTTCTAAAATGGCTTTTTCGCGGGTACGTCCGATGAGTTTTCTTTGCATAGATTTTATTTATATTTGGCTTAATGTGTGCAAAAATACGAGATTAAGCCAGATATAAAAATTATTGGTGGCTTAATCTTGTGTTTCAATGAAGATTAAGCCACCAATACCACTATACATCTATCTTACTAATTCAAGTATGGCTTCAATTTTGGTTTTAGTACATCTCCATACTCTTTCAAAAGGTCAATAAGTATTTTTTCACAGGCTACTAAATGGTCTTCCTCCGAGAGGATACTCTTCATATTTTTAGTCAAACTAATATTTGACCATTCATGTAATTTTCCAAGATTATAAGAATCCCATACTTCATTTAATATATTGGACTTTTGACCTTCGATTTCCCTGAAAACAGCCTGTATTTTGTCCCAATTATCACCTACATCAGATTTTTTAGGAACTGCTATTTCTATTCTAAGGGAAGGGTATTCTTCTTTTTCATTTTCTGAATTAAACCAAAAACCAAGTATAATGTATATTCGATTTCTCTTTTTAGCTGTTAAGACATAACGGTCATTCCAGAAAAATTGATTTTGCCTGTCTGTTTCATTGTATTTACTTTTTTCGACGCATAATTTGCTCCTGTAACTTTATCGAATTCTCCTTTTACGCTGTTGTCCAAGACATTCTCAAGCATTTTCATAACTTTTGAAAAATTAGATAATGCCAAAATATCTGTTGGACTAAATTGATTATTTGCTGACATGTGATTAGTTTTTAAAAAATGTTGCAGTTCTCTAACTAAAACATTCTCATTAAAAGGCGTTAATATTTGATAAATCTGATACCATTGGACGCACTTAAAATTTATTGGATTTTTACAATTCTTAAATATTTCATTTCTATCTTTAGGGTCATAGTGTTTTGTTAGATAAATTAGAGTTCTGTTGTCATACTCTTTTTTATCTAAATGTTCAGCGTAGCGCTTCAACTGTTGATAACCTTCGCCCGAACCAACCTTACTTTCAATCATAATCAAATGATTATCTGATCTCAAGACCAAATCAGGGCGACTACCAGAATGATGTCCTTCTAATGCACTATAAGAAACTTGCGTACTCGCATAAAAGTCTTCGCCCTCCGCACCCACATTTAAAAACTTTATAAATGCAGACATAACCTCAGAGTCTGTCTGAAGTATATGTGTAAATATTTCTGTTAGATAATCTTCCAACGGAACTCCAGAAGACTTTTTCTGCAATCGCAATAGTGTGTTAAATAAACTCATATTTATTTTTATTAATCCAATGACAAATAGAAAGCCAGAAAGGAGTATTTAACAAGAAAAATACCCAGATTCCTCCTACCGTCGGAATGACAAAGCCTAAAGGCTTAGTAAAAAAACTACTCCATCCGATTATCCTCCATGACCACATCAATCATCAAAATATGTGGGTCAACCCCAAGTTCCACAGGCTTCTCCCCCACCACAAAAGTCATTTCATTGTGAATATCTGTAATCTTATGCTTCTCCAAATACAACTCCTTTCCATCTTCTCCGAAGATACCAATTTCGATATAATTTGACATGGGGAGGGACTTGTAAATCTTGCTTGCACGTCCGTTGCCTTTGCGCTCGTAGGTCAACGTTTGTCCGTTTTCTTCATAGACCTTTTCGCCTTTGCCAATGATGCGGTGTTTGCTGACGATGAAATCCATTTTTACCTCATATTGACCATTCTCCAGTTCCTTAGTTTCGTAATCCAACATTTGATTATCATACAAAGTCACCGTCTCAAACCAGTCTTTTATCAAATACTGCAAACTGTCTGGTGTCACTGCACGGATTTTATCCAACAAGTCAAAAGAGGTCGTGTAGTCATCTTCTAAAAAGGCAACTTCTTTGGCGTAATCACCAATTGCCTTGTTAAATCGCTCCTCTCCAAGATACTCTTGCATCGCGTAAAAAACCTTCAATCCTTTTGGATAGTGAATGTAATTTTGATTCATGGTGGTCAAAATTAAAGGGCTTTCTTCGCCTCTTTCCCAAGTCCGACCTTTGAAATAGCGACGAATTTCTTCGTTCATATAATCTCGTGCCTTTTTGATGCCTTTGTGTTTCTTTTTCATCATCACATTGACATACTCTGGTATGGTTTCATTGACAGATTTTGAGCCGAGTCCCATTGGTTTTATTTGATGTCCCCACCATTGATGCGCCACTTCGTGTACCGCGCCGCCATAGGCAAAATCAATCCCGTCATGCTCGTCATGGTCATGAATATGTGAGATAAATCCAGCCTCTTCCCCAAATGGAATCACACTCGGATATCCATGTGCCGAAGCACCACCAACTTGCGCGAATTCAATGATGCGCACCTGATTAAATTGATATGGCGTAAAATTATCAGAACAATAAATCAAACCGTCGCGCAAGCCTTCTAACATACGCTCCGCATTGTATCCATGTGCGGGGTGATAATAAACTTCCAAGTCAATATCCTCCCATTTGTCACGCGCCACGGCATATTCACCTGAGGTAAAAAGGTAACTGTGTGAAATCGGCGCAGCAGTTTTATAATGGAAATAATTGCGTCCGTTCTCTTTCCATTCACGCTGCAATTGTCCAGGTGCAAAAGCAGTTTGTTTTGCAGAAGTACTGACGATTGCCTCAAAATCAATGCGCCTTTCATCATTACTATCAAACGAATTTTGCAAGGCAACACTGTCTAATGGATGCGGGTCGTTTTGCAGACCAGTCATGTTTAGCATGCGGCGTGAATAGCCTAACCAATAACCTAATCTTGGTGAAATTTCATCATTAATGAATGTTCCATCAGACTTGACCCATTCGCTAGTGTACATCCAACCTTGTTCGTCGGTATGCATGGAAAATGTCATTTCTAAATCTTCTCCAGGTTGCAATCCTTTGTCTAAAACGATAATGTCAAAGTTTGCAAAATCAGCAATCTCATCACGACTATGAACCTGATACGGACGATTAAAATCATAAGAATGATTCAATCCGTAAAGGTAATTTACAGTCAAAGTGTCCATGACTTCATCAGACATATTGCGCATTAGATACCTGCCTTTTGCGTCAAATGTGCGCTCTTCGGGGAAGAGATTCATGTCTATTTTGACAGATTTAATCTTTGGCATTTTCAAAAATTGAAAATGGCTGTATTTCTTTTCTGCTTCTAATAAAATGGGTTTGCGCATTTGATTGGTGTAAAATTCACGCGCAATATTATCTTGATAAAAAATGGTAAATCCAAAGCCTAAAAAGCCAACGAATAAAGCCAATGCGACACCACCCAAAGGAGAAATTATCTGCTTTTTCATCAAAGAAATGCGTTCTTTAACATCTCTCGGCATTCCGCGTCTCCACAAGAAATAAGATGCACACAAAAGAACAGCACCACCCAATATCCAGTACAATTTGTAGAAGAAATATGGCTTTAGAAGTGGTCCGTAGCCTGCTAAATCAGAGTAAGGTATTCCTGCACCATTGCCGACACTGGCATTGTAGCGAAAGACGGTTTGGGTTAAAATGTCTAAACCTATTTCGGGTCCGACATCTATGATACCGACCATTCCGATAGCAAATAAAATCAGTAGAAAGAAGGCTAAAAAAGTGTTTTTGAGTAAGGTGTGAACAAAAATTGCCAACATGACCCAAATCGCAAAATGCAATAAATTGATGATGTACAATTCAAAGAAATATTGTCCAAATTCGTAGTTAAAATAGCCCATGTATGTTTGATAGCCCACACCGACCAACATCAAAATGGTCAATAACACAGCTTGCATTTTTACGAGTGCCATGAACTTTGACAATAATAAAGTCCCATTTGGTATCGGGCAAGCATCCGTGAGTTGCATCATCTGTGCATCACGCGCACGGTTGATGAGCAATCCTGCATACAAAAAGGTCATCACATTGATAAGCATAGAGAAAAACATCAATGGAATATCCAGCATTTTTCGCGTCACAGGATAATGTTGTGTACCGAAACGCATTCCTCCATTTGCTACCATAAAAGCAACTGCGCCAAAACCCACCAATATTAAAATACTGAAAGATTTGCTTTTGATAATGTACTGAAAATCGACTTTGGACAAGAGCCAAGCATTCTTGATTTGTTGTATCCAAGAGAAATCAAAATTGACTTTTGGCAGCACCACACGCGTGATATTTCTGAAATTTTCTTTGACAGGCACTTCGCTCTTTTTCCTTCCAAAACTAAAGCCCGTCACCTCTTGCACGAAGGCAAATTTCCGATACAAATACCAAAAAATAACTCCTGCTATTGCCAACCAAAACAAACGATTATACAAAACCAATCCACTCCAAGGCAATGACTCATTATTGTATTCTTCTATCGTCCAATAGCCTACATATTTCCTCAATGCCCCCAATCCAAAAGGGTCTAAAAAACCACTCAAATCTGGATAATCCAAAACTAAACTCCCTGCTATTTCACGAAAGAGATAAAAGACAAAAACGGTAATAAAACCCGCATAAACATTACGCGAAAGCGCAACAACAGCAAAGGTGCAAACCGATAATAAAAACACATTTGGCAACTCAATAATCAACATTGGCTCCAAGTACTGACCAAGGCGAAATGGCTGAATTAATTGAGGATTTCCCCAAGGGGCTAATGAGCCTAAAAACAGCCCAAAATGCAACAAAATCAAACACAAAAACACCATTAAAAAAGAGCTAAAAAACTTAGCTAAAAGATATTGTCCTTTTTGTAATGGATAAGCATAAAGTACACTGTGCATCCGCGTATGATAGTCCCGAAAAAGCGACATTCCAACAAAACCTGGCAGTATAAAGTAAATCAACATCACAAAGAAGTTGCTAATTTTAAGAATACCAGAAGCAGAATTAAGGACTTTCCCTTGCCAAGCCTGCGAGACTTCACCAGACATACTGCCCTGAATAATCATCGGCATTAAGAAGAAAAAAGCAAGGCAAAACCATGTGAAAGG
>CAZQTE010000191.1:7218-10535 GCA_964595615.1 uncultured Saprospiraceae bacterium | reverse complement strand
GTGATATCAAATGTTACTAAACGGTTTTGTAAAATTGGATTTGCACTTTGTGCGTTGTTTAAGATTTTAGTCAATGCTAAATCAAAACGGTCAACTAAGATTGGCTCAATATCTTGGTCATCTTCGTCGCCGCCGCCGTTGTTAATTTCATCATTAACAACTGTATCGTTATTTAAAGTCTGGTCTGGCGTAGAGTCAATATCATCCGCTGGTGTACCGAATTCATCATCTGCCTGACTTACCTCTGCGTAATTTTCTAATGTTCCTTCTACAAAGGCATCAACTGTAAAGCTGATTTGTACTGTTTGGTTCTGACCAACACCTAATGATAATTCTGTGTCGTATACAGCATTTCCACCCTGCATTGTCCAACCTTGACCATTTACAAGTGTCAAACCTGCTGGTACATAATCAGTTAACTCAATTCCTGTTGCTGTAATAGTACCTTGGTTTTCAACATAGATGTCGAAAGTTACTGTACGACCTGTTACGATTGGTTGTTGAGTTAATACATTCAATGTTTTGCGTAATGCAATATCAAATGTTTCAACTGTAATTAAGGCAGGGTCAGCGTCATCTTCGTCGCCGTTTTGCTTACCATTTTCGCCAGTTTCGTTGTCAGAAGGTCCGTTTGGTACACCTCCATTATCATTACCAACTAATGCATCTGGTGTCGAGTCGAAATCTTCAACTGCCGCACCAAATTGGTCTAAAGCACCTGAAATCTCTGCGCGGTTTACTACATCTCCTGTGATACCTGGTTTCACACGGAATGTGATTGGCACTACAGTATTTTGCCCAACAGCTAAGTTGAATGGCGTATTTAATGTTGCAGTTAAACCATCTGCGCTTGCTGTCCAATCTGAATCTTCTAAGACTAATTCCGAAGGAATGTAATCTACCAATTCGATTGCTGTAGCTCCGATAGAACCTTGATTCACTACTGTGATATCGAAGGTTACTAAACGATTTTGTACAATTGGATTTGCACTTTGTGCATTATTTAAGATTTTAGTCAAAGCTAAATCAAAACGGTCAACTAAGATTGGCTCAATATCTTGGTCATCTTCGTCACCGCCAGCGTTGTTCAATTCATCATTGACAACTGTATCGTTATTTTGAATTTGGTCTGGTGTAGAGTCGATATCATCAGCAGGTGTACCGAACTCATCATCTGCCTGACTTACCTCAGCATAGTTTTCTAATGTTCCTTCTACAAAGGCATCAACTGTAAAGCTGATTTGTACTGTTTGGTTCTGACCAACACCTAATGATAATTCTGTGTCGTATACAGCATTTCCACCCTGCATTGTCCAACCTTGACCATTTACAAGTGTCAAACCTGCTGGTACATAATCAGTTAACTCAATTCCTGTTGCTGTAATAGTACCTTGGTTTTCAACATAGATGTCGAAAGTTACTGTACGACCTGTTACGATTGGTTGTTGAGTTAATACATTCAATGTTTTGCGTAATGCAATATCAAATGTTTCAACTGTAATTAAGGCAGGGTCAGCGTCATCTTCGTCACCACCTGTTTTACCATTTTCACCAGTTTCGTTATCAGAAGGACCGTTTGGTACACCTCCGTTGTCATTACCAACTAATGCGTCTGGTGTCGAGTCGAAATCAACAACTGCTGCACCATTTTGGTCTAAAGCACCAGAAATCTCTGCACGGTTGACAACATCACCTGTAATTCCTGGTTTCACACGGAATGTGATTGGAATAACTGTATTTTGACCAACTGCTAAGTTGAAATTATTATTTAATGTCGCAGTCAAACCGTCTGCGCTTGCTGTCCAATCTGAATCTTCTAAGACTAATTCCGAAGGAATATAATCTGTCAATTCGATTGCTGTAGCAGCGATAGAACCTTGATTCACAACAGTGATATCGAAGGTTACTAAACGATTTTGTACGATTGGATTTGCACTTTGTGTTGTGTTAAATAATTTAGTCAAAGCTAAATCAAAACGGTCCACATTTATCATTTCGATATCGTGGTCATCTTGGTCTCCGCCACCGTTATTTGTTTCATTATCAACAACAGTATCATTACCATTATTTTGGTCAGGAGTCGAATCGATATCGTCGATTGGCTCACCATTTTCATCACGTGCATCCGAGATTTCCGCGAAGTTTTCGAGTGCTCCTTCAACTTGACCGTCAACAGTGAAAGTAATTTGAACTGTTTGATTTTGACCTACATTTAAGTCTAACAATGTATTATAAACAGCATTACCGCCTTGCATTGTCCAACCATTACCAGGAACTAAAGTCAAGCCCGCTGGAACATAGTCCGTCAATTCAATGTCGGTTGCATCAACTGTACCTTGGTTGATTACATTGATGTCGAAAATCACAGTACGACCTGTAACAATCGGCGTTTGAGTTAATAAGTTTAAAGTTTTTGTTAAGGCTAAATCGAAAGTTTCAACGTTGATTGCTTCAACATCGTTATCATCTTCGTCTCCGCCATTACGACCGTCTTCTTCCGTCTCATTATCGTCTGCACTACCTGGCTGAACGTCATTGTCGTTGTCAGGATTCGAATCTGGAACAGAGTCATAATCAATTGCAACTGCACCATTTTCATCATCGGCAGCAGAGATTTCCGCTTCGTTGACGATTTGACCAGTTACACCTGTATTCACACGGAATGTGATAGAGATGCTTTGCATTTGACCGACAGCCAAACTCAATGGTGAGTTGTAAGTTGCTCTTGTTCCTGCATTATTTGCAGTCCAGTTAGAGTCTTCCAAAGTTAAACCAGCTGGAATGTAATCTACTAATTCAACATTAGTAGCGTTTACTTCTCCTTGGTTAGCAACTTGAATTTGGAAAGTAACTAAACGGTTTTGAGCGATTGGCATTTGCGTAGCAGCAATATCAAAGATTTTTGCTAATGCTAAATCAAAACGCAAGACATCAATAACCTCAATATCATGGTCATCTTGGTCACCGCCGCCGTTATTAACTTCATTATCAACAACTGTATCGTTGCTGTTATTCATATCTGGCGTTGAGTCAATATCCTGAGGACTATCTCCCAAATCGTCTTCTGCAGATTTAATCTCTGCGAAGTTTTGAGTCATACCCTCGTAACCGATATTAATAGAGAAAGTCACAGGAATAGTTGTGCTTTCGCCAGCCGACAAACCAAATGGTTGGTTATAAGTCGCCATAGTACCAGCACCGTTTGCAGTCCATTGATTATCATTTAAGACCAATCCATTTGGAATATAATCTACTAAATTAATGTTGGTAGCTGCTGCTGTACCTTGGTTAGTTACGTTTATATCAAAAGTTACATT
>CAZQTE010000191.1:0-7118 GCA_964595615.1 uncultured Saprospiraceae bacterium | reverse complement strand
CTGGTTGCAGTTACTAAGTAAGTAACATCAACTGTAGTTGTTGCACCTGGAGCAAGTGTACCAGGAAGAGTTATTTGAGCTAAATTACCTGTCACAAAATCCCAATCACCATCTGCTAATTGTAAGCCATTTGGCGTGTAGTCAGAAATGAGAATATTGTTAGCAGCAATGCTACCTTGATTTTGTACAGTAATAGTAAAAGTGATATTTTCACCTGGATAAACACGAGTATCTTGCTCACTTGCGGCTAACTCTTTTTTCAATGCTAAATCGAAATCAGGGTTTGCAATTGAAACGGTACAAGTTGTCTCACAACCGTATACATCACGTGTTGTAAAAGTGTATGTACCTTCAGCTAAACCATTGAAAATGTTAGAGTTCTGATAAGACTGATTGCCAATCTTATATTGGTATGGTTCTGTTCCGCCAATTGCAGAAATGGTTACTTGACCGTCAGATGCACCTACAATCGAAACATCGTAGCCGTTATAATTTGATGTAACATTTGCGTTACAGCTTAAGTTAGCAATTACTGTAATATTTTGTTGACAAGAAGTTTCGTTACCACATGCATCTGTTGCTGTCCATGTTCTTACGAGTTCATAGTTACAACCTGACGGAGTCGTCTGATTGAAGACGACAGTCAAATCATTGTCACAATTATCAACAAAAGTAGGTGGTGCAGCAGGAGGAAATGTTCCTGTAGCTATTACAGTTGCTGGAGGACAATTATTGGAGATTGGCGCTTCGGTGTCATCAACGTTGATAATCTGCGTTACTTGGTCGATGTTGCCACAGGCATCAGTGGCTTTGTAGATACGCGTAATTTCGTAGGTATAGTAATTACAATCGTTCGGATTTGAACCTTGAGTATCAAATTCAGATTCTAAAATTACCGTTATTTCACTTGCAGATGAACAGTTATCCGTCACGGCAGGTAGTACTGGAGCAGGGATTGGGTCATCACATTCGATAGTTAGATTGGCAGGTTGTACTAATTGAGGACTGACATTATCGATAACTGTAATTGTCTGCTCATGTACAGCTTCGTTACTACAATTATCAGTAGCAAGCCAAGTACGTACAATTTTGTAGTTACAAGTAGGGCTTTCTTGCTGACAATCACCTGGTGTTCCTGATAATATTAAGTTAAAGTCACCATTTTGACTACCAACACCATTTACAATGCCTGGCTCTAAAATAGTCCCGTTATTGGGTTGTTGCGTTACTTCTACATCAAACCAAACTGCTAAGCCAAATCCTGTTTGGAAATTAGATGCGCCATCTCCCAATTGTGCCGCTGGTCCCCAGCGAGTTAATTTTAATTCTGCTCCTGCAAATTGATTTACACCAGTAAATGTACCCTCTGTTCCAATATAGTAATAGAATGTGGACAGGTCAGGCATTGCACATTCTGCCTCCAATTTAGGGCTTCCTACAGGAGGTGTATTAGTACGACCGTACAAGTTTACATTAACATCCCAATGATAAGTATTATCGTAGGTATTTATTACTTGACCTGTTATTGTGGCTGTTCCGTCTGTATACTCTGTTAGTACTGCATTCTGAAGTCCATATAAAGCATTAAAACCAACCAAAGGTAAAGCTAGTGATTTAGACGTAGTACCATTACACCGAACGGGGTCAGAGATAGTACGATTGCTACACGCGATAGCATTTCCTGCATACTGAACTTCGCTAAAATCTAATCCGACTTGACCGCTACCACAGTTGTCTGATACAGTTACATTCGCAGGTGCGGGTACGTCATCGACACAATCTACAGTTAGATTATTTGGTGTATTATTAAGTGTAGGAGGTGTTGACTCTCCAATATCCAATCTTACAGTTGCTTCATCGCAACATGCATTTTCGTTTATTCCTTCATAGCACAAACGGTATATAAATTCATCAGCAGCACATGATTGTGCTCCTGTTATTGTATAAGTAAAACTACCATTGTTGTTGATAGTTACTGTACCGTTCGTTGGTTGTTGAGTAATCGTAATAGTTTGATTACTTCCATAGTTATTGTCATTTGATAATACATTACCTGTTATAGATGTATCACCACAATCTGAACCGAAATTATTATCATCATTTGCTGTAGGTTGAACACAACCTACACATTCTAAATCTACATCTACAAATCCTGCGACCACATAAGATTGTCCACAACTACCACTACCATTGGGGTTATTTGCACCGTCCGTTACCATTGTAACGGCAACAGTATTCGTATTACCAGGTACATTATTGACAGGAACCTGCACAACATTAACACAACATTGATTAAGAGAAGGGTCTGGTCCATTAATAGTTACACTATTCGTTTGACCTCCTGCATTTACTTGTACAGTTAAATAACGTCCGTCTGTAGTTACTTCTGAGACAGGAACATTAACAACAATGTTCCGTGTTCCTATATCGGTAGGAATCGGAATATTAAAGTTCTGTACATCACAAAATCCAGAAACAGCCGTATAAACACCTGCTTGTGCGGCAGGTTCTGTTACGTTTCTAAATGCATAAACTACTAAGGATTGTAAACCGTCATTACTTGCACAGTTACCTGCTTCACTATTCGTGCTGATATTAGTTGAACTTCCAGATATTAGACCACGATAAACATGAACACTTGGACTAGTTCCATTTGTATTTACCTCTGCAAGATTATAGTTAATCCCGTCTACATTGACAGTAACGGAACTTCCTGGGTCAGCATTCTTATAAACAACTTCTACCGTAGATTGATATACGTTTCCTGAAGAAGGAATACTTATGGATGCATCAGGATTACCATTACAGTAATTTGCACCAGCCGCATAGGTATCTACTGTTTTTCCATCTTCACAGGTAAATAGGTAATCTTCTGGAGGGTCTTCATCACAAGGTTCCGCAGGATTTGTTTCTACTGATTTTATTTGTAAAATAATATCTCCGAAGCATATATGTTGCAATTGCCCTTGAGCAGTACTATATGTGTAAAAATTAAAATCAACAGTATTAGCACCTCCAAAGTTATAAGTCATTGTACTTAAATCAATAGGAAATGAAACTGTTCTTAGGTTTTCAGGCTGACAAACATTTTCAATACAGGCAAGTTCAACTGGATCAAAATAACCTATAACTGAACCATTTAATTCTATCGGATATGCTTGTGTAACTTGGTCAACAACTCCACCATCCGTATCTTCTTGATAATCACAAGCTGCTACATTAAATGTAATTATAAATTCTGTTACTGTTCTTCCTATATTTCCGATTGGATCTAAGAAATCCGCTTCATCTAAATTATTATTTTGATAAACAGCATCCGTTGTAGATGTGTAATCTGAACCACAGATATTGGAAGATGTCCCTGATGCACCGTTTAATGTCCATTGATCCATAGTGACAGTATGAGTAATTTCTCCACATGGACCTCCGCAAGACTGAGAAGAAGCATCAATAGTGACGTTACCAAAATAAGCTGCCGTACAATTATTTATGTCTCTAATGACTATTTGACTATAAGTACCAGGTTCTAGATTAGCAAAATAGTAGTCATCAAAACCATCCGCAACCGAAACAGGTCCAGATGACCCAGCAACCCCATTACGTTGAAACTCTAAAGTTATTGGTCCTTGCGTACCACAATCAGTACAAACATCAACATGTATCGTACCCCCGGAACCATTGCACATTTCGTCATATGCATACAAATTATCAATTGAACAAGCTAGATTAGCTTCTATACTTGAATGCCCTGAATTCTCAAAACCATTATCCACGGGCTCACCAAAGGCGAAAACGACCGATAGGGCCGCCACAGACAAAATCAAAGCAAAAGCCTTGATAGCAGAAAATTTCAAAGATTGAACAGAATGTAAAACTTGTACCATAATAAATGCGAATTAATATTTTTCGACTTTGTCGAATTGTTCTTGTGTTTCGGTATAGTTGTAAGCACGAAAAACGTAGCTCAATAGAAACTACATAGAAAATCTGTCTCTCCGGGGGAAAGAAATCAGATTAAAAAACGGTGTTTGTTCAAAAGTATAGGAGGTAAAAATTGAAACTAAAGAAGTCTAATTGATAAAAATCAATTAGATTCAATAACATCTATAACATAGGGAGTATGTCACGAGAAGAAAGAAACAGTAAACTGTTTGACTATCAACTCTACATCAGTTACAGGGAGGCAAACTGATTATTTTTTTGTAGGTAAAGCTAAAAAGTAACTTTTTATTCTTGTTTTTTACGCAAAAAATGAAAAAAGTCACTATAAAATAATAACAATAGTCTTCTTTTGAAAAGATTTATAAAAGGAAAATCCAATTCCGTCCTGTCAAGTGTGACAAAAAACAGTCTTGTTTTTTAAATTCATATATCAAAAGAATATATTTAGAGGGAGAGGGAGATAGTCTAGAATACCAATAAAATGGTAATTTTTGACTCCTTTACACAAATATAATTCTTATTTCATTAGAAAACAGCCGATGGAAAAGATTTACGAAATTTTGTTATCCTTTTTCGTAAAATGGTTGTTGGGAAATACCTCCTATTACTTTTTTAAACGATTAATTATCAATGGAAAACAAATATTAATTTATTTCTAATTGATAAGAAAAAATTATTTTCACGATGTCACATTTTTTTTCTCTTGTAAAAAAACAAGTTTATTAGAATTTGTGACAAGATTTTTTAAAAAACATTATTACATTTAATATATGTTAATTATTTGTGAGAATAACATATCATGTACTTCAAAACAAGTACCAAAAAATACGAATAGGGTATAAATGTTAAGAAAATGCAGATTTACTTCCAATAAATACACATATTACAGCGATTTTAAATATTTTTATTAAATATTACTTTTAATCCAATGTTGATATTTTTTCTATTAGTTCAAAGGCAAGAAATTTACTTTAACTCAAGAAAAGTAACAATATATGTGATATAGTTTTGAGAAGTATATATCAAGTCCTAAGTAAAATGACAAAACACATTAAACAAAAATCATAATTAACTAATTATCAGATAGTTACAAATTACTCATATTCTGTAAAAAAAGACAAATACTTAATTATGTTATTTTTTATTAAAGAATAAACCTCCATATTTGTATCATCAAACAAATAAAAAAGACGCTCTAACATATAAATTCGTCAAGAATTACATTTTTTCCTGGCAATAAAATCATCAGATATGAAAACCAATGAAATTGCACTTTTCCTTTCAGAATTTCCACTCTTTAATACCTTAACAGAGTCTGAAATCATGAGACTTTCAGAGCAAACGGAAGTACTTAAAAGACCAAAATTCAATTTTATTTATCATTTTGATGACCCAAGTGACAAATTTTACATTATTGTTAAAGGTATTGTTAAAACAGGTTTGCATAGTGATGATGGTCGTGAGATTATCAAAACTGTTTTACATAAAGGCAGTATGTTTGGAGAATTAGGAATTGTTGGGGAACAAAAACGTTCAGAGTTTGCTAGAGCAATGAATGAAGATGTAGTTTGTATAGCTATAAACATTAAAGATTTACGTCATGTTATGTCTCAAAACATGAATTTAGGCTTTAATATCTTAGATAAGGTGGGTGAACGTCTAAGAAAAGCAGAGGCAAAATTAGAAGCATTAATATTTAAAGATGCTCGCGAACGCATAATTGACTTTATTAGAAATACCGCAGCTTCGCGTGGACGTCGTGTGGGTTTTGAAATGATGTTCAAACATTGTTTAACACAACAAGACATTGCTAATTTGACAGGAACATCAAGACAAACAGTTACCTCCGTGCTAAATGAACTTAGAAAAGAAAATAAGATTTACTTTAATCGTCGTTCTATATTGATACGCGATATGGAGGGATTAGCATAATATATCACCAAAGATTTTCATATCAAAGGTTTTAACATTTTTGAAACCTCGACTGTTCGCAAGGCATTTTCACAAAGTGGGAGTGCCTTGCTTTTTTATGGCAAGCCTTATATATCTGGCTTATTGTCTAAGGGGCTCAGATTCGTTTATTTAGATATTGTACTGGATAAAATAGATTTACTCCATTCTCAGCGGCTAAAAAGTATGACTGCAACCAAATATATTTTCAAAAATTATACAATTTATTCTATTAAATTCTAAATTGGATTAATAATACACGTTTTACAAATAAATTTATTTCGAATTTAAAAATTTTATATTTTTAATTAAACCAGAATATTTCGTACGCTTAACGGCTGATTTCTTAAAAACTTTACGAAAAGTCTCTTCTGTTAACTCTTCCCAGTCCGTTTTAGTCAATTCTAACAATTCAGGATGAGGTTCAAACTCTGGTTCGCTGTGTTTTTGCGAAAATCGATTCCAGGGACATACTTCTTGACAGATATCACAACCAAACATCCAGCCCTCCATTTTATCTTTAAATTCAGTTGGGATATTTTCGCGTAATTCAATAGTTAGATAAGAAATGCATTTACTCCCGTCCATAATATATCCATTTGGAGAAATTGCTTCCGTCGGACAAGCATCAATACAACGTGTACAAGTACCGCAATAATCTTTGATTGGACCGTCAACTTCCATTTCCAAATCAATTATCAATTCCGCAAGAAAAAAATAAGAACCTGCTTTTGGATTAATAAGTAAGGTATTCTTTCCTATCCAGCCTGTACCACTTCTCTTTGCCCAATCGCGTTCTAAAACAGGAGCAGAGTCTACAAAACAACGTCCATTTACTTCTCCTACGTTTTTCCTTAAAAATTCTAATAATTCACGCAGCTTTGTTTTTATGATTTGATGATAATCTTTGCCATAGGCATATTGGCTGATTTTGGGTGCAGTAGAGTCTTTTTGTGCTTCGGGATTATGGTAGTTGTACATTAAGGTAACAACTGTTTTTGCTCCTGGCACTAATTTTCTTGGGTCGGTACGCATCTCAAAATGGTTTTCCATGTAAGACATTTTCCCATGGAAACCATTATTTAGCCATCCTTCTAATCGATGTGATTCTTCTTCCATTTTCTCGGCTTTGGATATACCGATATAGGAGAAACCTAGACGCGTCGCTTCTGCTTTAAATTGATTGGTTATGTTTGATTTATCTCTAATTATTTAATATTTGACTT
>CAZQTE010000190.1:0-10705 GCA_964595615.1 uncultured Saprospiraceae bacterium | reverse complement strand
CCACTCGGACTCTTATAAGGCACCGCGCAAGCAAACAGCTTGTCCGTTAATTCTAGCATCTCTTCCTCCGTCATATTTTTGCCTCTTTTTATCGAAGCAGAGCGTGCCATACCGCGCGCGATATTTTCGCCGATATTCAATTTAAAGTCCGTATTGAGTTTTGCTTGCTCTAAGAGACTTTCAATGACGCGTTGTTCATTGATATTGTTGCCGAGGTCGGCGGGTACGCCATTGATGACGAAGTTGGTCTGCCCAAACTTTTGAATATCAAAACCCAATTGATTGATTTGTGGCAATAAATCTGACATCAAATCTCCGTCCGCAGGTGACAGAGTCAAAGTACGCGGGAAAAGTTCTTGCTGTGTCAGCGTTTGTTTATTTTCTAAAATACCTAAGTATTTTTCGTACAAAATGCGCTCATGTGCGGCTTGTTGGTCGATGAGCAAAAAGCCCGATTTTATCTGACTCACGATGTAAGAGGCGTGAATCTGGTAAGGCTGCTTGCGCGTCTGAGAGAAAGAACCGCTTTCGTCGTCCATTTCCTCTGAATGCGTAGACATGCCACTCGCTATCGTCACCGAACCTTCAGGCGCAGCGGGGATGTCTTTTGCTGTTTCTTGTGGCGGACTGTCATTCTCTAAACCTTCGTAGAGCGACTGCCAGTTTTTTAGATTATTGTCTTCATTTCCACGACTTGGCATCGTGTAGTAATTGCCACCGCTATTAGAGTTACCAACCGTCGCACCACCAAAATTTGCAGGCTTGTTGGGTTTGTAATCGCGGTCGTGCATTCCTTTTCCACTATTTCCAAAACCCATAGCGGAGTTAATACTAGCCTCACTATCAAAGTCCAAAGTCGGCGTAATGCTATATTGCCCCAATCCGTGACGCACCGCCACTTTGAGGTAATTGTAGATTAATTTTTCGTCCTCAAACTTAATTTCCTGCTTGGTCGGATGCACATTAATATCAATGCGCGCTGGGTCAATGTCCATAAAAATGACATACAGCGGATAGGTGTCTTTTGGTAAGATTTCTTCGTAGGCAGTAAAAACGGCGTGATTCAAATAACCACTTTTGATAAAGCGATTATTGACAAAAAAGTATTGTTCGCCGCGGGTTTTCTTCGCAAATTCTGGTTTTCCAACAAATCCTTGAATGCGCAAAAAGTCCGTCTCCTCCTCTATCGGTACTAATTTTTTATTAGAATTATTCCCAAAAATAGAGACAATACGCTGGCGCACATTACCTGCTGGCAGGTGGAAAATTTCCTGACCGTTGTGATGTAATGAAAAGAAAATATTTTCATGTGCCAGGGCGACACGCTGAAATTCATCTAAGATATGACGCATTTCTACCGCATTCGACTTTAAGAAGTTACGGCGTGCAGGTACGTTAAAAAAGAGGTTTTTAACAGCAATACTTGTTCCGACGATACATTGACAAGCTTCTTGTGTGCGGACTTCTGAGGCTTCAATCACCAATCGTATTCCTAAGTCTTCTGTTTCTTGACGCGTTTTCATTTCGACATGTGCCACAGCTGCGATAGATGCCATTGCCTCCCCTCGAAAGCCCATACTTTTAATCGAAAACAAATCTTGCGCCGAGCGAATCTTAGAGGTCGCATGACGCTCAAAACACATCCGTGCGTCTGTTTCAGACATACCACTCCCATTGTCAATGACTTGCACGAGGGTTTTCCCCGCATCTTTGACAATCAATTTAACCTCTGTAGCCCCCGCGTCTATTGAGTTTTCTAACAACTCTTTGACTATCGAGGCTGGTCTCTGTATCACTTCACCCGCAGCAATCTGATTCGCAATAGAATCGGGAAGAAGCTGAATAATATCAGCCATTTTGAATTACGATTTACGAAGTACGAACTACGCTTACAAACTAATTGCGACTGATTTTGTACGTTCTTTAACAAATCCCGTGACAGGAAAAAAATAAAAAGCTAAAATCAAATAACCACTTAGCTTTTTATTTTTTTCATGCTCACTTTCATGGGATTTGTTAAAGAACCATTTGTAAACATAAAACGTGTATCGGTTTTTGTTTTCGACGAAAAATAATAAGCTGTCAAACCGTCAACTGCCAACAGACAACCGACAACTAACCAGCTATTACCGGCAAATATACATTAAGCATAATGTAACAAAAAGCAACTAAGGCAATTATTATAGATAAAATAATAATGTTTGACCGTCGAGTCTGTTCTTGACGCATTTTTGCAGCAGCGAAATAGTCCCCGCCACCACCACGTCCACCACGACGAAAGGCATTACTGATGCCCTCTTTTATCGCTTCGGGGTCATTCTCGCGCAAGCGGTCATAACGACTGACGCGTTTTTCTAACTCTTCTTTTTTCGGGTCCCAAAAACGTGGTTTGTATTCATGTCGTTTCGTCTTCGGTAAGCGAAACATATTTCTGCCCATTGCCATATTTTAAATTTTAATTATTCGTGTGAAGATAAGAATTTTTTAAGACAGATGCGAAAATGCTCGAAACGGGCGTGTTCTATTTGAAAATTTTAACTTTCCTTTTACACTTGAGCTTGTTACTATACTATTTTTTCGTAGTCACAAAAATAGTAGTTGCACAAGCATAGATAATTAGAATATTCTTATTTTCGTATTTCAATACACTGTAACAAAAATTTATTAATATTCCTCCAAGGGGTTTCAATCCCTTGTATCGCAGTAGAAACAAGGGGTTGAAACCCCTTAGAAGCCTGATAGAATTACAACTTACTTTTGTTACACGGTATTCAATACCGTGTAATAAAAGTTTATCAACATTTTGTTACAGTGTATTAAATGACTCTATAGGGGAAAATTCTTTGTAATAAGCAGGCATTTTCCATATATTGCAGTCCAACTATGTATTTCTTATACCTCGGTCACGTTTTGGCTGACAGGAAATTATGGGTGAAAGAGGATGTTTTTTCTTCTGTCTGCCAAAATTTTATCAAAACGAGGTACTTTTAAAACTAAAAATCAATATTGCTACATGGCAAATTTAATGGAACTTTTACAGGGGCAAATGACGCCTCAAATGATTGCTCAATTGGCTCAAAAAATCGGTGGTGCTGACCAAGAACAAACAGCTATGGCTGCTAATGGTATCTTGTCTGCCTTAACTGGTGCATTGGCAAAAAATGCTTCTACAGAACAAGGTGTTCGTTCTTTGAGCGATGCACTTGACCGTGACCACGACGGAGGTATCTTAGATAATTTTATGGACCTTATCGGTGGTAATGCTCAACCTGCTCCACAACAACAACGTGCTATGAACGGTGCGGGTATCATCAAACACCTTTTGGGTGACCGCCAAGGTGGTGCTTTGGATATGATTAGCCAAATGAGTGGTTTGAACCAAAGTCAATCTGGTGGTTTGATGCAAATGTTAGCCCCTATGGTATTGGGGAT
This sequence comes from uncultured Saprospiraceae bacterium, assembly GCA_964595615.1. Taxonomy (GTDB): domain Bacteria; phylum Bacteroidota; class Bacteroidia; order Chitinophagales; family Saprospiraceae; genus JAHDCG01. The sequence goes on along the minus strand of CAZQTE010000190.1, from coordinate 7,273 downwards.
GTTAGGTAAGCAGAAGAAAACGCAAGGTTTAGACTTAGCGGGTATTGCTTCTATGCTTTCTGGTACTGTAGCTCAGCAAAAACAAGCGAATCCAGCAATGAGTTTAATCGCAGGTTTCTTGGATAAAGACGGTGACGGCAACGTAATGGATGATGTAGCGGGTATGGGTATGAAGATGTTGGGTAACTTCTTTAAGAACAGACGTTAAGAAGGGTTGAGAGTTGTAGGGTTGTGAGTTTTGAGGTTTTTGATTGCTCTTGATTTTTTAAGTAAAAAAGTGTGTACGCCGTTTGGGGTACACACTTTTTTTTAAGCTCAAATTTAAATATCAAATGCAAGTTCAAGACGCGTGTTTATTAAGTTTAAATTTGATACTTGAACTTGCATTTTAAAATTTAAGCTGAGACAGAAATTGAAGCTGCAAACTTATAATAGCGCGCGCCTTCTCTTACGCCTTCTGTTCCTATTCTTTCTATCAAAAATTCGTCTTTTGGTGTGACTATCGACTCTTGCTGACGACCGCAATGTAAGTTTTCGTAAGTGGCGTAATCAATTGCAGTGCGTTTTTCTAAGCGATTGAAGACATTGAAATTTGAGACGACTTCTTTCCATTGTGGTTGTAGGTCTCCTTCAAAGCATTTTGATTTTGAACCACTGCCGTAGCCGAAAAATCCGAACTTAGCGTCATTCAAGTCCTCCCCTTCTTTCCAGTCACTTTCCAATGTGCTCATCAATCCCATGAATATGGAGCAGGCGTACATATTGCCAATCAAACTGCTGGCACGCTGTGCGCGTTCCATGCGTTGCTGCACAAATTCTCTGTAGCCTTTTGTCTTAGTTATACTGCGCAAAAATCCTGTATATAGTTTTTCAAATGCGGCATCGTCTTCATCCACTCGGTGTGGCATAGTCAAGTCATTCTCTTGCATATAAGAGTGCCAATCTCCAGCATTTTGCAATTCTTTCATGAATATTTCAGAGAAAATACGCTTGGCATGAAAAGCATAAGGTAAATGAAAAATCAGGCGTGACCAACGCGTTAATAGATTTTCATCTTCTGAAAAATGTCCTTTCTCTTCCGCCAATGAGCGAAAATGGGAATAGGCTTCGCGAATGCGGTCTTGGTAGCATTGATTAGAATATTGACCATCAAAAACGGGAGTGTCTTTGTGTAAAGTCAAAATTTCTTCATTGATATCTAAAACGCCTTTTACTTCTAATTCTTTGGGTAAATTATTCAAAACAGACTGAATATCTGCATCTTTCACACCTGCTAATTCTAAAGCTTCCGCGATGACTTGTGCCTTGGTAGCTGTTCTTTTTGGCTTATAAAAATCATGTACGCCTTTAGTGCCTACACCTACAATGTCATGAATAGCCAAAAGACGAGGATTGTGCTTGATGAGCATTGCAACAGCTCCTGCTCCTTGTGTATATTCACCAGTAGATGCCAATTCGTATTTCGCGTTATCGGAGGTAATTACGATGCCCATCCGCGTTTCGTCGCCTCTCACCCAGTCCAAAGTATTGTGTAATGCATCCACGCCCCCCACACAAGCAAAGGTTAAATCCACTACATCACAATTACGGAAGCAGTCTCCTCCGTAAGTATCTCTGTATTTATCGCGCAACATGGTCAAAACATAAGTCGCCGTTGGTTTTGCTCCGTCTAGTGCGCTTTCTGTTCCTAAGTAAATGCGCCCAATATCTCTGGGGTTCAATCCGTTTTTTTCGATAATTTCGGCTGCGGCATTGGCTGCCATAGTTGCTGCATCTTCGTGTGCGTCAGGAATAGCCATGTGCGTGAGACCTAAGCCTTTATTAAGTTTTACGTACTCAAGGTCACGCTTATCGGCTAAGATTTCAATAGGTAAATAAAGGGAAGGTACGTAAAACGCCATGTCGTCTATGCCAACGATATTCTGCTTTTTCATGCTGAAAAATTTTCTGTGAATGATGTGCGTTTTATTTCCCTACGAAAGAGAGAACGGTGGGACTGAACACCTTAATAACGCTGAATTGTTTTTGGAATTGCTAAGATAAACAGGAAGTTTGATTTTTGGTTGGGGAGGATTGGAAGGTATTTACGATTTCATACGAGAATGTGGGATGTCACTTTATCAAGGCTCACTTGCAATGAGCTTCTTTATGATTTTGGTTGATAAAGTGCATAAGGCTACTCAAAAGGTGACTTTGAGTCGAATGTCGTCATCTTTTGAGTAATTGATATTAAACTTTACCAACCGATTTCACAAAGAACCTGCTACAAAGACATAAAAGAAACGAATTTTTTCTTATTGAAATTCTCCATAATAAGTTTGTGTTAAAGGAGAAAATTCATATTTCACACTTCCTATTTCCCCTCAATACTCGTACTTTTGCCACAATGAAAAAAGCTATCTTCTCTTTTTGTTTGATTATTTTGTTGGCAACCGCTTGTAGAAAATACGAGGATGGGGCGGCTTTCACCTTGCTGACAAAGACAGAACGGATTACGAAAGATTGGATTTTGACTGAGGTAGCAATGAATAATAGTACAGGGGAAATAGATAATATTATTAACCAATATCCTACGATGCGTTTACGTATTCGACGAGATAGTGTGATTGTTTTGTTTGCGCCGATTACAGAGAAATTGTACGGAAATTGGGAATTATCAGAAGGCAAAGAGGCTTTTCAATGGACGGTTGACCATGACCCTGCTACAGTTATTGATGCGGCTACGGAGACGGATATGACTTATGATTCTTTGGGGAGATTTGATATTGAACGATTGACCAATAAGCAGCTTTGGTTGCTGGATAAGTTTAATAATACTTTGCGGTTTGAGGTGGAGTGAAGATAGGTTTGGTAATGGATGAAAAAAAAACTGTAAATTGCAGGTAAACTATTCAAGAATGCAGGCAGAAAAATTAGATAAGATTTCGATTGAAGAGTACATTGCCTTTGAACAAGCAAGTAACAAAAAGTGCGAATACCTTAACGGATTTGTCAGCGTTTCAGAGGATAAGACTTTAAACTATGCTTTTATATCTGGAAATATATTTGTCGCAGTAAAGAGGTTACAGCAGCAAAAAAACAAAACATATACTGCTCTAAATAGCCAAATAAAGATATATATAAAGGCTCAAAATAGTTATGTATATCCAGCAGCAATGGTCGTTTGTGGAGACATTGAAACCTCCGATAGAAAACCAGATGCAGTAACCAATCCAACAGTCATCATTGAAGTTCTCTCTAAATCCACAGCAGCTTACGACCGAGGAGATAAATTTTATCTTTATAGACAAATTGAAAGTTTAAGGGAGTATATTTTGGTTGAGCAGGAAAAGGCTGAAATTGAGGTTTATACTAAAAAAGGAGACTTATGGCAAATTACTCGTTATACAGGTATGGATACCAAATTATTTCTTTCATCTATAGATGTCACAATTAATTTGTCTGAAATATATGAAAATGTAGTTTTCACAACAAACTAAACACTCCCCTCCTTCACCACAAACATCTTAAAATCAGAACCTGCGCCTTCTAATATCTCTTGTAAACGCTTTTCGTCAGTGTCGGTGATAAATGTCTGTCCATAGTTTCTTTCCAATATTAATTTTATCAATTGCTGGACACGATTATTGTCCAATTTATCAAAAATATCATCTAATAAAAGTAATGGTGCGATACCTTTCTCCGCGCGCAAGAATTCATATTGCGCAAATTTCAGAGCTAAAATGAATGACTTTAACTGACCTTGTGAGGCAAAGTTTTTAAGCGCGTAATCACCGATTTTAAAAGTCATGTCATCTTTGTGAATACCGACGGTGGTGCGCTGTAAAATGCGGTCTTTTTCTCGCGCCGCTTCTAATAATTCATCAAAACTTTCGGTGAGTAATTTTGATTTGTATACACAGCCCACTTCTTCTTGATTGTCAGAAATAGCTTTATAATTTGCTTTTAACTTTGGCTCAAAGCTATCTGAAAATTGCTGGCGCGCGCGCACGATGTAAGAAGCAGGTTCTTGTAATTGTTCATCAAAAATAGCCAGTAATTTCTCATCAAAACGACGTTCAACGGCAAACTGTTTGAGTAGCGCATTTCGCTGTTGTAAGAGGCGATTATATTTCACTAAATACTTCAAATACAATCTATCCAATTGACTCAAAGTATTATCCAAAAAACGGCGGCGTTCCTCGCTCCCCTCTCGCGCTATCATCGTATCATCGGGCGCAACCATCACGACGGGCAACAATCCAATATGATCCATTAATCGGTCATATTGCACATCATTGCGCTCAAAAGCTTTCTTTTTGCGCGGAATGACTTTGGATACCACTTTTTCGTTTTTCTCTTCTTTCAAAAAATGCCCTTCCAAACGGAAGAAATCCTCCCCATGTTTTCTAATACTTGCATCACTCAGTTTAAAATGACTTTTGCACATACACAAATAATAAATCGCGTCCAATAGATTGGTTTTACCCATTCCATTGCGACCTACGAAACAATTCAAACGCTCTGAAAAATCGAGTGATTGATATTCGTAGTTTTTAAAATTAGTGAGTATGAGTTGTTTTAGAAACAAATTGAAGTACGATTTACGAAGTACGAAGTACGACTGCTTTTACTTGTGCGCAATTTTAGTCTATTCGGGGCGAAAGTAAAGCTTTTTAGTTTAGTTCTCAACAAGATGCCAATAAGTCTGTTTCTTTTTTAAGTTAAATCCTTTATTTGCTAAAAAATAAATATAAAGTTCCTTATCTTTAGGGACAGAAACGTATTTTTACAGCGAAAATTCGCTAAAAGAATGGATTGAGGAGGAAAGAACCAAAATAATAGACAATTTACAATAATTCAATAGACAATTAAAATGGCAGTAGCGGCAAAAGCAGCACCGAAAAAACGGGCACCACGTAAGAAAAAAAGTGAAGTAACGAGCGAGATGTGGTTAGAATGGTATGAATTAATGTTTCGTATTCGTAAGTTTGAAGAGGCAGCTTTGCGCTCTTATGGACAACAGAAAATCCGCGGTTTTTGTCACGTATATATCGGACAAGAAGCTATCACAGCGGGTATGGAAGCAGCATTGAAAGAAGGTGACGGCATCGTGACGGCTTATCGTCAACACGGTACGGCTATCGGTCGTGGTGTAGGTACGAAGGAAGCTATGGCTGAATTGTACGGTAAAAAAACAGGTATCGTAAAAGGGAAAGGTGGTTCGATGCACTTTTTCTCACGCGAGAACAAATACTTTGGTGGTAATGGTATCGTTGGAGCACAAATTCCAATCGGTACAGGTATCGCATTTGCTGAAAAATATAAAGGTACAGACAATTTGTGTGTGACAATGTTTGGTGACGGTGCTTCTCGTCAAGGTGCATTGTACGAGTCATTTAATATGGCGATGAATTGGAAAATTCCTGTGTTGTATGTTGTAGAAAACAACCAATATGCAATGGGTACTTCTGTGAAGCGTACTTCAAATGTCCACGAATTACACAAAATCGGTTTGTCATTTGAGATGCCTTCTGAACCAGTTGACGGTATGGACCCAGAGGCGGTTTACATGGCTGTCAAAAAAGCAGCAGCACACATCCGTAGTGGAAAAGGTCCTTACTTCTTAGAAATTAAGACTTACCGTTATAAAGGTCACTCTGTATCTGACCCTGCGAAATATCGTACGAAAGAAGAGGTAAAGGAATTCAAAGATCAAGACCCTGTGAAAATGGCAGAGGCGCGTATTTTGAAAGAAAAGCACGGTACAGAAGAGCAAATCAAAGCTATCAAGGATAAAATTAAAGACGAAATCAATGCAGCATTGAAATTTGCTGAGGAGTCTGATTATCCAGATGCATCTGAATTATATGATGACAACTATGTAGAGAATGATTACCCATTCTTGACGTAATTTGAAGTACGAGCTACGATTTACGAAGTACGACTGTTTTAGTTTGTTCTTCTAACTCTTACTCTTTTTCATAATAAAGGTCTTAATCCAGTTTGGGTTAAGACCTTTTTTTATTGTCTATTACGGTGTAACATTTTTATTAGAAGTTTCGTCATCTAATCAAAGACCCTATAGATGAAAACAGAAGATTTTAAATTGTGGCTTACATATTGTTATAACAATAATATTAAATAGCGACACAAAATACACCGGCGATGAAAAATATAATCCTGTTTACACTATTCACTTTGAGTATTAGTCCTTTTCTTGATGCTCAGGTTGTTGAAAAATACATTGATAGAAACAATACATCAACAACAGTAATCGAAAAAGAACCTAGCTCTAACGATCAAGAAGTTCTCAACACTCTAAGTCTCAGCGACTATGGAGTCGGTCAAGAAGTTTATATTATTGACCACCGCAAATTACGAGAAGCAAAAGAAAAAGCAGCTGCTGCTGCACTTAAGAAAACAAGACAACAAGTAGATACACCTAAAGACACTGCTACTCAGGTAAAAGCTGAAAATCCTGAAAGAAATCCTATTGGCGAAAAGGTAAAACGTAAAAGAAAACGTTTGCCTAATTGGAAAAGTGACCGTAGAGGAAAAAGGTCAAGTTATGCTTGTTTTAAGTTTTAAAATAAAATCTGAAGTTTCGCAGTTCCTAAACAACTCATTATCAGAGAATTATGCTATTTTAAAAGAATTAACTGTAAGTCTAATTCATTAATAATCAGATAGTTAAAAGGAAAAAGCAATGACTTTATTGCAAATTCATTCAAAATCGCCTATGAGTATTGTGTTTATTGAAGGCAATAATTTTTTCGAAAAAAAATATTAACCTATCTACTCGTAACTTATTGATAATCAAAATCTTAACACGTGCGAAACTTCAGTAAAATTAATTTTCGTTCTCCGCCAATTTTTTTTGGCAAAAAGCCGCATGGATACTTTCCATGCGGCTTTTGTTTTGTATTTTTGGCGTCTACATTTAGTTAAGTGCATGACACTATTTATTCGGACATTTTGAGAGGATATTTTTTTAGCCTGTCCCGATGCGTCGGGATTATTTTCCTCTTAAAAATAGTCGCGTGATGCAGACCATGCAACGATTTTTAAAAGAAAACTATCAAAAAAAACTCTCTCTCAAATTTATCCGAATAAATAATGTCAGGCACTTATGTAAAACCTTGATATTTTTTTCCCGTAATTCAACTGATAACATCCTTAAAAGCATAGAAAATGAACGTAGTAACGACAAAACAATAAGTTCATTTTTTACAGCTATAAATTGCTAAAAACATAAACCGATGAAGATTTTTACCCTCTCGATTACACTTCT
>CAZQTE010000189.1:0-10747 GCA_964595615.1 uncultured Saprospiraceae bacterium | reverse complement strand
TGTAAACAAATATACATAGATTCCGCAACTTATCGTATATAAATTGCGGAATCTACATAGAAAGAACCACATTCCGCAACTTATCATCTATTTTACAGACTCTATTTCACAGACAATTCCACATCCTGCATCAATCTCCCAATCGGATACAATTGATGCGTCGGCTCATAATGTGGAGAATGTTTATAAACAAAATCTAACTGCGCCCGCCCAGATTTTGCAAACTCTGCATCACTTTTTCTTTTCTCTTCCAATTCTACACGCAAAGCAGGATTTTCTTTCAAAATTTCCGCGGCAATTTCTTCAAATACATAACTTGAAAAATATTCTTTTTGCATCAAAATACCGTCAAAGAAATTCCAAGCAAAATAACTGTCGGGCGCTTGGGGTTCTAAAGTCTCAACAATAAAACGATTTGCTGCTTGATTGACTTCTATCACATAATCACCTTTACGAAAAGCCTGCTGTACATCTTCCGTACGCACTTTTACATTGTAATGTAAGTAGTGACCTTCGTAAGGATTTTTGCGACTTTCGTAAGAGTCGATATAATACATCTCGCAAGGAATGAGTACATTTTCTGTCAATTGACGCACCGTCACACCGTTCGCTTTTAAGCGGTCTATGACTTCAGAATATGCCTGTGGAATGATATACGAAATCGGTTTTTTGACAGAAAGTGTTGTCTTATAAGTGTTGAAAAAAGGAATATTTTTCTCGTAAGGCGCGGCGCGGTCGTAGTACAATCTGTCCAATCCAGATATTTCACTCTTCTTGTATTTTGCAGTATAGCCTTTAAACATCAAATCCTCTTTTGCATCTAAATCAATACTCCAATTTAAAGGAAAAGTAGTTTGTTTAGTGATTGCCTGACGCGTCATTTCGCGCAACTGACCGATTTTTTGATGGTCTTCATTTACCTTTTTTATCAAAACATTCATAAAAGCATAGGTGCTTAAAACGCGGTCTTTAAATGGCTTTAACATATGCGTCTCGCCCATAAACGAAATCGCATTGTGTAGTGCAGCATAACCCGAAGAGTAGCGCGGTAAATCTAAAAATCCATAAATACCTTCATCTGGCGTATTTTGCACATTGACATAAGGCGTCATTTCCCAATTGGCCGTTTTCATATCTGCGTATAGTTGCGGCAGCATATCTTCCTGCAAATAATCGGAAAGGAGAGGAGACAATTTATCTTTTTGCGTCGCAATCATCGTCATCGTATATTGATAATCTGCGCCGTTGGAAGTGTGATTATCTACAAAAACATCTGGCTGCCATTCATTCCAAATTTGGACGAAAGTGCGGGCGTTTTTACTATCATTTTTGATAAAGTCGCGATTTAAATCCAAGTTTTTAGCATTGCCTCTAAAGCCGTGTTCGCTTGGTCCGTCTTGATTGGCGCGGCTATATTTTCCACGATTTAATCCTCCACCAATATTGTAAAATGGAATAGCGATAACGACCACATTTTCTAAATCTACTCGTTTGTCTTTTTGTGTCAAATAATCTCGGAAAAGCATCATTGTCGCATCTACGCCACAAGGTTCGCCTGGGTGAATGCCATTATTGATTAAGAGAATGCGCTTGTTATTTTTTTGAATACTCTGTGGTGAAAAATCTCCATTTTTGCTTAAGACCGCGAGGTGCAAAGGGAAACCTGCATCGGTCATTCCGTAACTTCTCAGTTGTATTTGCTTAGGAAAAGCTTCTGCTAAATCTTCATAATAGCTAATTGTTTCTTTGTAGGTAGCGGAGTAATTTTCTTGTTGCTCGAATGGAGTTTGGTGTTTTTGAGCGAGAAGGGTAGTGCAGGCGAGGCAGAAAAGGGAAAGTAAGAGGATACGCATTGGTGATTTTTTTGAACGTTAAAATGGAGAACGAAGATGAGGATTTTTTAGTTGAATAAACCAATAATACTTCGTAGAAACTTAAATTCTGTTTAATTTTGGCGAGAGTGAGGAATATAGCCTACATTTTTCCACACGCACAGCAAAAGAAACGAACAGAATTATATGCAGAATACAGATATTTTCTCACAATTTAGACGAAAAAAGACCTTTGATGGAAAGGCACGGACTCATCCGAAAGTCAATTTTCGTATCCTCTCTGATGATTACGGTGCCTACCTGATGGTGACCGACGACAAAGGCAAAGCTATCGAGGCTAACTATCTCGGCTACAGTGGTGCAACGCGTAATTTGTTGCGTTCGGTAGAGCAAATTCAAGATAAAAATAGCTTTGTGATAGATTGGGAAAAACCCAATACGCAGTTGTATCTCGCAGACCACGATTATCTCATTGACCAATTACGACGGGTAGATAAAGTGACCAATGCAGACGGTGAGCGATTGCGTTTTCCAGCGGGTACAGGGCATATTCGTTTGACGCTAACTAAGGTCGAACGAGAAGGAACACTCGTGGGCAATACCGTTTTTTTAAAAGGCGATATTAAAATGATATTAGGAGAGAAGTCTTATAGTGATTTATACTTATTGAATGAGAATACTGTGATGTCTGGAACAGATATTATTGATATTCAGCCAATTAGTGAAGGTTTTCGCAATTTGTCTTATTTTAATACCGAGGTCAAAGAGGAAGATTTACCACTTTATTTTTCTCTATTATTTTCTTATTTAGATAATATTGAAGTTATCTATGAAGATTATAAAGTGAAGCCAAGCACAGAAAAAGTCTTTGCAAAGCCAGCACTTATTTTTGAAAAAATAGATACAGATAATGCCTTGTTTATGCGGGTAGGGCAGTCTTTGCCCAATATGGATATTAGCGTTTTAGAGCAGTTTGACCTGTATCGTTATGCGGAGATAAATGAGATAGGACGAGAAATAACAATAAAATTTGTAGAGCAAGAAACAATAGAATCCGTCATTGGCGATATTAAAAAATTGCTAAAAAAACATACGCCGCGTCGCAAAAAGTCAGAAGCTTTAGATGTTGTTTTGGAAGATGACTTATTTATTATTCCTCCAGAAGTAGCGGCTGAGTTTATTTATAATGAGTTGCCGCAGTTGTTGTTACAGTATGCGGTATTTGGAGCAGAGAAGTTGAAGTCTTATAAAATTTCGGCAGTTCAGCCAGAGTTAAATATGAATTTATCTTCTGGTATTGATTTTTTAGAAGGAAGTGTAGAGTTGGATTTTGCAGGAGAAAAAATTGATTTGTTTAATGCAATTAAGCAATTTCGGAAGAATAACTATGTCAAACTTGGTGACGGGACACACGCGCTATTGAATGCCTCTTACTTGCAAAAGCTGGAACGCATTTTTAAACAAAAAGGTAAAAAAGTACAAGTTAGTTTCTTTGATTTGCCTTTGGTAGAAGACTTGATTGAAGAGAAAGTAGCGGAAAAATCATTTGCGCGTAGTCGAAAAGTTTATGCAGGATTTAATGATATAAAAAGTAAAAGGTATCGTTTGCCTGACATTAAAGCCAAGTTGCGCCCTTACCAAAAGGACGGTTTTAAATGGTTAAAATATTTGCACGATAATAAGTTGGGTGGATGTTTGGCAGATGATATGGGACTGGGAAAAACTTTGCAGTCTATCGCTGTTTTGGCGACGGATTACCCTGGGGAGACGAAACCAAGCCTGATAGTAATGCCCAAAAGTTTGCTTTTTAATTGGGACAGCGAAGTTAGAAAATTTGCGCCGCAACTCAGCACCTACACATTTTATGGTAACAACCGTGATATGGACGTAGCGCGGAAAGCGAATTTAGTTTTCACGACTTATGCCATGATGCGGATTGAGATTGAGACTTTTAAAGAGGAAAAATTTCATTATATCATCTTAGACGAGTCGCAAAATATCAAAAATATTCAAGCGCAGACCACCAAAGCAGCCATGTTGTTGAGTGGGACACATCGTTTGGCATTAAGTGGTACACCGATTGAAAATAATCTGGGGGAGTTGTATTCTTTATTTCGTTTTCTCAATCCTTCCATGTTTGGAACAGCGAAAAACTTTAATGAAAATTATGTAAATCCCATTCAAAAAAACAACGATAAGGATGCAGCGATGCAGTTGCGCAAAAAGATATTTCCATTCATTTTGCGTCGGATGAAAAAGGACGTTTTATCTGATTTACCAGACAAAATAGAGCAAACCTTGTACATCGAAATGTCTGCTCCGCAGCGCAAACTCTATGAGGAACGCCGCATTTTTTACAAAGCAGCTATTGACAATTCGATAGCAACGCGTGGACTACAACAGTCTCGTTTTTTTATCTTTCAAGCGATGAATGAGTTGCGTCAGATAGCCTCTACGCCTGAGCAATTTAGCGATGGAAAAATTATCTCTCCCAAACGCGAAATGCTCGAAGAACAACTGGCAGATGTCTTGGCAAACAATCACAAAGCCTTGATTTTTGTTAATTTCCTTGCGGCGATTGAGTTGATTAGTGAGCAATTAGAGGCCATGGGTATTGATTATGTCAGTATGACGGGGGCGACGCGCAACCGTCAGGATTTGGTACAAAAATTTCAAACCGACCCCAATTGTCGAGCATTCCTAATGACCCTCAAAACGGGCGGAACAGGACTAAATCTCACGGCAGCGGATACCATTTTTATCTTTGACCCTTGGTGGAATGCTGCCGCAGAAAGCCAAGCAATCGACCGGGCACACCGCATGGGACAGAAGAATAAAGTATTGGCCTATAAGATGATTACACAAGGGACGATTGAAGAAAAAATTATTGAACTACAGGATAAAAAGAAAGAACTTTTTGACAATGTTATTTCTACAGATGGGGCGAGCTTGAAGGCGATGAGTGAGGATGATATTGATTTTGTATTGGGTTAGAATGAATAAGATTTTAGAGAAAAGACTGTAGACTTTTTTGTCCAAATTTAAAGTTAAAAAATGGTTACAAGTACCAACATACGAGAAGCAGCAACAGCAATTGACGCGGGTTATACAATGGCTCAAATGAATAAGGGAATAGCAAAGTATGTAAGGCATTTTTTAAATGCTAATCATGACTTGCTTATAAAGGAAGGAGTTGGCGCATCAGAATTTAATATTATGCGTATTCCAAATCCTAAAAAATGGCAGTTGGCGACAATCACGGGTATTCCCTTTGCTTCTGAGACTTTATTCAAAGCATTTAGAAATACTTTGCCGCAGCAAGTACGAGAGATAATGCGAGCATTAATCTGGCGAGAGAGTTTGACAAATCATACTATCAAGAAAGACTTAGGCTTTGATATATATAACATCAAAGAAAAAGTATGGAGTGCACATTACACAAAAAAAACATATAGCCTCAAACCTGAATTTGAATTTTTTCTAAACAAGGGCAATGAGAATGCTTATTATTCGGGGGAAGAGCCTCTTTTTAATCTTTCAATAGGTGCATCGTTACAGAGAATTATTCGCCAATATTATCCGCGTCCACGCTACGCAGATTTACACTTTGTAGATAAGATTGAGGAGACCGATTATTTATTTGAAGGAGAAAAAGAGATTTTACTGGAGTTTCCGCGTTTAGAGGTTTATGCTATGCAGGGAAATATAAAAACGACTTCTAACGGAAAAGTCTCGGTGGCTACTTTAAATAAAATGCAGAAAAAAGTAGGCATTAAGGAGTTTTATCCAGAAGATGAAGAGAAGTTGGTCAAGGGCTTGCGTTCCTGTCTATTAGGCGGGCTTATCTGCGCAAGAAAGAGGAAAGTGGCGGCTTTAGATATTCATGAAAAAATACGTAGCCTGATTAAGCATACCTTTAAAGAACACTATTTGAGTCCCGTTACTATACTTCCTTATTTTAAAGGAATGAGTTATTTTGACAGTTATTATGATAACAGTAATGTGCGAGCTTTTACACAGGTATTTAGCAAATTACCCGTTGGGAAATGGGTGACGGCTAAAAACTTTGTTGATTATTTGCGCTATAATTCCTTAGACGATAAACCTATTTCTTATCAGTTTTCGAGAGATAAATTATATTTTGATAAACGAATAAAGACAGAACACGGAAACTATAATGAAAAACATTACATTGGAAAGGGAGCTTATCATTCCTGTGTCTTGCTGCCATATCAAAAAGGTATTTGTTTTCTTTTTGCAGCTTATGGCTTATTAGATATTGCTTACAATAAGGTAGATTTTTCCGAGCCAGGCGAGACAAGCAATTCTCCTTATGAGGGACTTGCTTACCTTAGATTGACAAATTTAGGAGCTTATGCTTTAGAGCTGGTTAAAGAGTATGAACTACCGGAGTCTTTTAAAAAATCTGTCACAATTCTCTCAGAAGATTCTTTGACGATAACCGTAGATGCAGACGACACGACTGCGCCCATGGTTTTAGAACCTTATGCGGTCCGAGTGAGCCCAAATCGTTATCGGACAGACTTTTCTTTCTTCTTAAAAGGTGTGAAAGACAAGAAGGAATTACAAAATAAAATTACTCTATTTAAGCAAGCCGTAAAGGTTGATTTGCCAGAAAATTGGGTAGAATTTTTTACGGAAGTACGTGGTAAAATTGACCCTTTAACTAAATATGGTGCAGTGAAGGTTTTTAAAATACCACAAGAAAATAAGGAACTTTTAAAACTCATTGCGCGTGACCCTATTTTGCAAAAACATAGTATGAAGGCAGAGAATTATCATTTGATTGTTCCGAATAAATCTATGGCGGCATTTAAGGCGCGGATGCGGGAGTTTGGGTATTTGTTGAGTTGATTTCTTGAAAAATGGAAGGCATTTTATTGCCTTCCATTTTAAAATTTCAGTATTACATTCCATATCGCGTATTCAATCTTTCCCCCAAATCAATAATATCCTCCATACGCGCCAAAGAAGTAATCCAATCTTCAGGAATACCCGCCGTCCCGTAATAAATCCCTGCTAAACCACCAGCAATAGCCGCCGAAGTATCCGTATCATGTCCAATATTGATAATCGACAAAATCGTATCTTCGTAAGTAGATTTCTTCAAAAAGAACCAAATACTCGATTCCAATACTTCAATAACATAACCACCAGATTTTAAATCATCAATCTTCGTGTCGCGAATATCATTTTGGATGATTTTTGCGAAATGCGCTCGCTCGGCTTCTGCAAAATTCATTTGTTCCCAAAAGGCAGAAATCTCTTTTCGCATTTCAGTATAAGCCACTAATTTATCCATTTCATTGAGTAGTTTTTCTGCTAATTTTAGATAAATCAAACAGCTCATCGCTGCTCTCACGTGTCGATGCGTCAGCGCCGAAACTTCCCAAATGATTCCAAATTGCTCCGCAATGTCTTTTCCTTTGATATAAAACAACAAAGGAATAATGCGCATCAAAGAACCATTTCCATTGTCATATTCATTTCCGTAAAATTTCTGGGCAGCCAGTTCTCCTAAATCATCTTCTTCAATAATTTTCTTTAAGCGTGAAATCGCCAAATTCGTAGTCCTGCCAATATCGAAAATCTCACCGCGCGCAGACCAATAAGCGGTATCTCGCCAAGCGATGAAATTCTCGGAAATATCTTTTAGGTCATATCCTTTAGACAAGGACTCCGCGAGACAAAAGGTGAGAGAACTATCATCTGACCAAGTGCCTTTTTTCTGGTCGTGGGTGCCATGACCAATCATGTTTTTGGCAGGGGAGTCTTGCATTTCTTCTCTTGGTAAAAACTCAAAAGGGACTCCGACGGCATCGCCAGTTGCGACGCCTAAGAGGGCATCAGTTGCTTTGTTAAATTGCATAGGGTTGTTTGAGGTAGAGCTACCAAATTTTGAAAAGTTAGTAGCTCTACAGATTTCAAAAAAGGCTAAAAAATTACCATTTGGATTGTGTGTATGTCGAGAATTATGGTCTTCGATGATAGCAAAGACAATCGTCTTTAATTGACCTTTAAATTCTGACTCTTGAAAGACTTCGTGAAATAATTCCGCGATATGTTCTGGAGGATTGCGATAAGCGCCGCAGCCAAATGCACTTAAAATCAAACTATCATGTCCCGCCTTAACCGCCAGACGTAGTATGATTCTAATTTTTTCTTTGGTTGGTTTGATGAAGTTTTCGTGTAGCCACAATTGACCGTTTTCTTCTACCAAATCAGGTTTACTAATGGCAGAAACGGAAAGAACAGCAATTTGAAATTGTGTTTGAAGTAATTTATAACCTGTGTGTTCCGCTCCTCGAAAAACAGTAACATCAGGCGTATAAATCGCACCGTAATTTTTATCTAAAGGATAACTGAAATATGGATTTCGTGTGACGTCATAGCGAACACCATAATTGACATATTGAAAAAGAGAAGTGTATAAATTAGTGCGTCGGAATAGATTTTCTTCTTGTGCGCCTGAACCTTCAAAAACGCCTCCGCCGGGATTTTGGCGACTTGCCATATTGAGTAGGGCAGGATTATGACCCGTTTTTAGTAGTAATTCTGCTACTTCTAAACAGTCTGCTTGGAGGGCAGATATTTTGGTTCTTAGTTGATTTGTAGAAATATCGAGTGGCTGTAGCTGCTTGTCATAGAGCATCGAATTGGCGATGTAGCATTTGCGGATTGCGATTTTTTCGCTTTCTACAAAGTAATGTCCTTGCTCTATAATTTGTATATTATTTTCAAAGACATCGCTGCGGAGTTCGCGAAAGTTAGTTTTGTTTTTTGAGGCTTGAATGAAATTTGTTAACCACTTTTTGTGATTCCAGGTATTCTCCATAGGCATGGGTTTTAGAGTGATATAATGGAGAGAGAACCAGAAAGGGGAGGATAGAGTTTCATTTTTGGTATATAAAATTGAGATTTTGGTGAGTTGACTCCTAACAAAAGGATTTAGACATTTCATCTCATTTGAAAAACTCCCACTTTTCCCTTATCTTTAATAATAAATTCAACAATATGACCGCAGCGACAGCACAAAGTCAATTTCCTCCTTCACAACAAAAAGGAAAAGAAACGACGCCTGACTCTATCAGTTGGGAGGACTTCGAGAAAGACTATCTTTCTTTAGAAGACGGTTATCGCTATGAATGGTTGAATGGTACTATTGAGAAAACCCCCGCAATGAACCGCACACAACTCTACATTTTGTATAACCTGCAAGAATATTTCATGCGTTTGAAATATGAAGGTAAGGTAACAGGTCAACTACTGGCTGAGTCAGATTTATTTTTTAAGAATAAGCATCGTCGTCCTGATATTTGTTGGTTGACCCAGCAGCAAGTTATCAACCTATCAGAGAAAAAGCCTGAAACGCCTGCTTTTGCGATTGAGGTCATTTCGGATAGTGATGTATTGGTGCGAGTAGTAAAGAAAATGCAAGATTATCGCGCTGCGGGTGTAAAAACGGTGTGGCATATTTTTCCAGAACAAAAGGAAGTGCATATTTATTCTGGTGCTAATTTAGATAAAATGCTGGTGCGAAGCGGTAATAAAATATGCTCGGCTGCGCCTGGTTTGCCTGAGTTTAAAATTCCTGTTGGGGAGATATTTAAGAAGTAGGGTTTGTTGAAGTTTTATTCTTTCTCAAAGATGTAAAGTTTATTCGTATTTGTACGCACGTATATTCTATTTTTGTCTGCTTCTACTTGTCCAAAATAGCCTCCACATTGTGCATCTGGACTATCAAAGCGATATTTCCATTTTATTGTTTGATTTGTTCTATCTAAAATGACAATCGAATTATTATAAATAGTCTGTCCTTTTTCGCCAACGGTAGCTCGGTCACTTGGGAAAATTAAATTCGTACCCCGTACTATAGCTCTACCCAAATGAATAGCTTGTAGCTTTTGAGCTTTAAATATCCCCTCTAATTCATGGACACTTACCTCTTTCGTGTTTAAGTTAATCTCCCAATATAAGCTATCAATTAATCCAATTAATTTGTCTTTACTGGGTATTAGATAATTGCAAGTTGACCAGAATAATGGTTTTTTAGTAATCCCACTATTTTTCCAGTGATAATTTATAGCTCCTGTCTTATTATCTATTAAAAGAATTAAATTATTAGAAAGAGAGACGATAATATTATTTTTCCAATAGCCATGTATAGTTTGAAAAATAGTTTCACTATCAGATATGGGTAGTTTCAATTCCTTTCTTACTTCCTGAATATTACAAATCCATAAATCCTTGCCTGTTTTTTTATCTATTGACTTTAATATTGTACTAAAATTATAAGCGTAGAAAAAATTATTTTTCCCTTGAAAAAAACGAATAGATAATTCATCTTTCTGCCACATTATTTTTTTAGAGTCACTATCAATTCCCATTATTTTTTCTTCATTGATTTCTACAATTGTAATTTCACTTAGTTCAGATAAATAAGAAGCATAATGAGTTTGAAATTCTTTTTGTTCTATGAGATTATACTCAAAGCACTTAAAGTTACTACTTGACTTAAAAAATAATTTTTCTTCAGATTGTACCTGAAAATTAAATACATTTTCTGAAATCATAATTCCTCCTCTTCTTATTTCTTTGATACTTGAGCATAATTCTAATTGATTTTCTTTATAATCAATACCTCGTTTTAGTATTATCTTATTTTCACATAAGGCAATAGTTAGCACATTATCTACCGTATCAATTAGTTTATACATTTATTCGATATTTATTACAAGTTCTCTACTTCAGCACTAAAGTCGTACAAATGCACGACTTTAGCAAACCACAAAAAATCCCGAACCCTCACCAAGAGAATTCGGGACTTCAAAGCACCTAAAAAGAAACCTAAGCCTTATCAGCTTTCTTCACCACCTTCTTAACAATCTTCTTCA
>CAZQTE010000188.1:0-10752 GCA_964595615.1 uncultured Saprospiraceae bacterium | reverse complement strand
CCACTTACAAAAAGAGTTTTTATGCCTATAAAATGACTAAAAGTAATCAAGCCATTTTCGGACGAAGTACAAAAATACTTATTTTAGGTCTAATTTCCTGTTTTTTTGCAGTCGGATTGTTGGCACAAGACCTTCCGGGGGTAGATTCGCTTGTGATTTCTAAAGATAAAGCCAATCTTGACTCTATCATGCAAGCAAATACCCGTCCTTCTTTTCGAGATTCTCTTCCTCGTCCTGTTAAATCAAGTCGTAATGCTAACCCATTGAATAATGTGAAACTAGCAGATGATACCTTAGATGAACCTATTGATTATAGTTCACGCGACTCCATGAAAATTGATGCGAAGAATAAGAAGATTTTACTCTATGGTGGTGCGGATATTACCTATACAAATATTAATCTCAAGGCAGATTTTATTGAATTTGATTGGGGAAATAATATCGTAACGGCATCTGGATTGACAGATTCTTTAGGGCGTATTACAGGTAAACCAAAATTCACAGACGGTACTGAAAATTTCGATGCTGGTGTTATAAAATACAATTTTAAAACACAAAAAGGATTGATAACTGACGCAGCGAGTATTCAGCAAAACTTATATGTCCAAGGTAAACGGACAAAGTATGTCAGTTCTGGAGGAGATACGACAAAAACGGATGTCATTTACAATCGAGATGCTATTTTTAGTACTTGTGATTTGCCACACAAACACTATGGTATCCGCTCTAATAAACAAAAAGTTATTCCTAATAAAGTCGTCGTCATTGGACCTTCTAATGTAGAGATTTCAGGATTGCCTACGCCATTGTGGTTGCCATTTGGATTTTTTCCGATAAGTACGGGGGCGAGTACTGGTTTGATTTTTCCGAGTGGATATGAGTATGACCCACAATGGGGATTTGGTTTGGCGGAAGTTGGCTGGTATTTTCCGATAAATGATTATGTGAATTTTAAAGCGACAGGAGACATTTATGTTAAGGGAACTTATAAATTAAAGGGGCAAGCAGACTACCGTAGAAGGTATCGTTATACAGGTAATTTTAGAATGGAATTTGCCAATTATAACAACGAAAGAATCGACGGTACACGAGCGCGGGATAAAGCATTTATTGTAAATTGGGCGCACCGTCAAGACCCTAAAGCTAATCCTAATCGCTCTTTTGGTGGTAGTATAAATTTCCAAACAAATAATGCCCTCTCTAAGACGAGTAACTCTCTGGAAGCAGTAGAAACAGGAACGATTTCATCTAACTTTACTTATGATGAAAAATTCCCAGGACGCCCGTATTCATTGAGTGTTGGTTTGCGTCATTCTCAAAATACGAGTACGCGTGCGGTTACAGTAGAAGCGCCAACAGCCACATTTAGATTGAGCAGAATTAATCCATTTAAACGTAAAAATCCAGTTGGAGGAAAGAAATGGTACGAGGATATTGCAATTGATTATACGGGAGAGACGCGTAATCGATTGGTAGGTACAGATACTACTTTTTTTCAAAGTGAAACACTGAAAGCTGCTCAATATGGTGCGCGTCATAAAACTTCACTTTCTACCAAATTTAGAGCTTTAAAATACATCAATATCAACCCGAGTGCGAACTATGAAGAGATTTGGTTTTTTAAGACTTTAGAGAAAGAGTTTGAACCGACTTTTGATACGACAATGACGGTTGTGAATGGTATTACTACAATTGATACGATAACACGCGGTACTGTTACTGACACATTGGTGAATGGTTTCACGCCATACCGTAAATTTAATATGAATGTGAGCTTGAATACCAAATTGTTTGGTACAATGCTATTTAAGAAAGGAAAACTACGCGGTATTCGTCATACTTTGACGCCAACACTTGGTTTTACTTATGCGCCTGACCAGAGTAATTATTATCAAACAGTAAGGACAGATACTTTTGAAGAAGAAGAAGTTGATGAATACAATATTTTTCAAGGAGGAATATACAGTGCCTCGCCACAACGTGGGGAGAGGATGTCTTTAAATTATGGACTTGGAAACATTCTCGAAGCGAAATTTTTCTCTAAAAAAGACTCGACAACGCGAAATGTGACTTTGTTGCGAACATTAGGAATAAACGGAAATTACAACTTTGCAGCAGACAGCTTAAAGTTTAGCACAATAAGCGCAAAGACTAACGCCAAATTCTTTAACGGAATCACGAATGTTGCTTTGAGTGCAGTTTTCGACCCTTACATTGAAAATGAAACTGGGCAACGACAGAATACTTTCTACTGGCGGACAAATGGTAAACCATTACGTTTTGATAATTTTACATCAACAGTTAATTCTTCCTTGACTGTCAAGAAGTTACGTGAGATTTTAACGGGTAAAAGAGACAAAGATGAAGACCCTGGTGCACCAGAGGAAGATTTGGATGATAATATTATCAATGAGAGAGGACAGATTGATTTTGAAAATTTACCATTGGCAACAACAGAGGAAATTGAAGCAAAAGAGAAATTGCGTTTAGAAAAATTAGAAAAAGAGAAATTAAAAGAAGAAGAGAATAAATTTAAAAAAGCAGACTTTTTGTCCTTATTTGAAAACTTTGGTGTCAACCACACTTTTCGATTAAGAGTAGAACGCATTGAAGACCGTGATACAGTCATTATACAAGCCAATTCATTAAGTTTACGTGGTCAAATTCAATTGACTGACCGTTGGGCATTTACAGGTTTGAGTTTTGGATATGACTTTCAGACGAAGCGTTTGACTTATCCTACGATTGGTATTCAGAGAGATTTGCACTGTTGGGTTATGGGAGGTTCTTGGCAGCCTTCTCGTGGCACGTTTAGCTTTTATTTGAGAGTAAGACCGGGTAGCACATTGGACTTCTTGAATGTACCTTATAAAAAATCTCGCCCGCCAGCTAATGTATTTGATTAGGATAACAAAAAAAAGAGGGTATGGACACACCATACCCTGCTAACAAACAAAACCAACTAAAAACCAAGTAATATTTTTGGTTCTCCACCAATTCATGTCACACAATTTGGCAAAGAACAATATTTTTGAAGAAATATACGTATGGTGTCTTTGTTGGTAAGAACGAGGTAAGAGGCTAAACGCTGTCTTTTGATTGAAAAATTAACATTTGAAGCTTGAATTGGTCAAATACCAGACAAATTTAGACAAGCTCTAAGTATTGGGCTCTATATGGAAAATAGTGTAATAAATATATTTTCATATATGTGTTACACGGTATTAATTATTTGCAAACAAGTCTAAAAAAAACGCATGCAGCTATAGCTACATGCGTTTTTTAATGTGAAATAAATTGACTATCTCGTTAATTACTCACCCACTTGAGTACCAAAAACTTGTACCCAATAATCGCCACGTTGTGCAGCGCCAAGTTCTTTATATTCAGAACTCATCATTTGCTTACAGTGGTTAGGGCTTTTTTTCCAACCTTCAATAACGTCAGAAATTTTACCTGGTACGTAAGCTATATTTTCAGCGACAGTACTCCAAGAATAACCTGCTTCGAATGCGCGGTCACCTACTTTAGAGTTGTCAGAACCTTTATGATTGAAGAATTTTTGAGACTGCATGTCGTAAGCATGGCGGTCAGCAGAAATTGAAAGTTTTTCATTCCATTGCAATGGACTAACCGAAGGCATATCAACATTACCACAAGTACAACCTTTTGTACGTAGTTCATTAACTTCAGATAGCATAGCATTAGAGAATTCACTTAACTCCATAGAAGAAAGTGCAGAGGGAGGAGTAGTTGTGACTGTAGATAATTCGTCACGGTCAGCAGAACAGCTGATGGCAAATAGCAATGTGCAAAACAATAAGTTCTTTAACATGGGAACGCAAATTGTAGAACACTTCGAGACCGGGAAAAGTCAAAGAAATATTCAATGTCATGGGAAAAAATAAAGAGAAGTAGTGAAAATAATTGATCCTATATATTCTACTTTCATCGGGAAATAAAAGTAAAACAGATTAATTATTTTTTTCTTTTCTCTGGCTCTAAAAAGTTTAACACCTCAGAATTGTTCAGTTTTCGGGAAAAAATTGAACGCTTCTTGGGAAAGAAGTGTGGGAAAAAACTTTAATAGAAAAAGGCGCGAACCAATTAACGATTATATAATATCATATATTATGCCAGAATACTTATGGAAGTGTAGTTTTACAAGAAAAAAGGTAAAATGTTGCATTTTTCACTAATAATAGTGCAAGAAATGTCCAGATTAAGAGATTTTTACAAGCAATTAATCTAATGTGTGACAGGCAAAACATACTTTTTGGAGAAAGAAAAAGGAAAAAAATCGTTTCTTGCCTATAAGCCGGGTCCTGTATTCTAATCTAAAATCAGAACTTCTATCATTTATCTTCTCCCGCCCTCACGGAGGGGATGTATCTACCTACCCACTGACATTTGAGCGTGTAACTCTCAAAGGCTTGCGCCTTACGTCAGCATACATGGTATTTCAACCCACAAGGTTTATCCGTCCCGCTAATCACTTAGCGGGACCGTGCGCTCTTACTTTAAGGGCTATGCCCCGCACGTTTTCACCCTTACCTTGACGAATCAAGGCGGTAATTTTCTGCGATACTTTCTCTCTTTCATTTTGACCGAAATCAAAACAAAATGCTACCCGTTAGGTAGTGTGGCACACTGCGTTGCCCAGACTTTCCTCATCCCGACTTCAGTCAGGACGCGATAGAATGGCAAGAAACGAAGACGCAAAGGTAAGGAAAACTTGTAGAGTTGTACGATTAGTTTGTCAATTAAAGCTGAAACTATACAACTATTTATCACTACAACTCTAAAACTCTTTTTCTGGCACAATTCCTGCACTACATCTCGTTTGAAAAACAAGACTATGAATTTAAATAACACACTTCTCTTTTGTGAGTAACATTTATTATGAAAAATCGTAATAATTTAACTGTTGATTATCAGTTTGTTCCTATCTTCACAGTCTATTTTTTAAAACTATTTTAAGAAGCTGTTTGAATTTAACTAATTCTCTATATGAGGACAATTTTTTGCCTATTTTCACTTTTAAAATCCTTAAAGACCGTAGGGTATTGGCGGTTTTAAAAGCCAAAATAAACGAAAAATATTCTCTCATAACTTGTCCGTATGGATAGAAAAATACTTAAACTCAAACAGCTTCTAAGGCATCAGGATTTTCCGTTATTATTACCATGAAAAATATAGGTATACCTCTATCGTGTACCGTTAACCAAACTACAAATGCCGATTAACGACATCATTAGCAAACGCAACTACATAACTGGTGCATTAATTCTCTTCTTTTTTGCACTGGCATTTGGATTGGAGTTTTTCTTTACGAAAGACAGAAATTTGCATTCTTATCAATTGCAGATTGAAAGTTCCTTGCATGATACGGAGCAAGAAGTAGATGACCTTTTTGCAGACAAAGCATGGCTTTTACGCCAATACTCTAAGGAAATTCCTCCACAGACTCTACTAACCGAAGACTTGGAAAAGTTATCTCTTCTAACTGATAAAGACTATAATATATGTCTTTATCGCAATGAAGAGTTGGTCTTCTGGACAAATAACCGTGTTTTTCTATCGCCTGGTCAGGTGAAGGAGATGGTTGATATGAAAGAGCAGTCTCGGTTTCTTGAATTACCAAATGGTTTTTATGAGTTGAGGAAAATGGTGTTGAAAGATGGTAATCACTATGATTATTTTGCGGTTTCGCTTATCCCTGTTCGTAATAAATTTGCTCAAGAGAGTGAGTATCTTATAAATCAATTTACGGGACAGAAAAATATTCCAAAAGCAATCGACATCTCTGACGAGATTACTGATTTCTCAATCAAGACTAAAGAGGGAAATACTTTGACTTACCTCAAAGCACTCCGTAATTTTAAAGATACTTCTCAACAAAAATTATTATTACTTTTTTACTTATTGGCATTTGTTACTTTAGGTATTTTGCTCAATGGCGTTGCTGTAACAATTGTTAGAAAATATAAACCTTGGATTGGTGCAGCCTTTTTGGTGAGTACTGTATTCTTGATACGTTGGTTGAGTATCGCTTTGAACTTCAAGGATGGATTTTCTGACTTAAATATCTTTACAGAGAGTTTTAAAACCCCAGTATTACAATCTTCTTTAGGAGACTTGTTGATAAATATTATTATCCTGCTGTGGTTAATGGTCTTTTTTCATAGAGAGTTTCAAGTGCGCAATTTTGTCAATATTAGTAAACCCACTCGTTGGTTTTTAACGACTCTAAACTACTTTTCCATTGTTTTAGGTATGTTAATGGTTGCTTCTGTTTTTAGAAGTTTAATCCTACATTCAGGTATTAAGTTTGACTTTGACAATGTTTTCAATCTCAATATATACAGTCTTTTTGCAGTCATAGGTATTATTCTTTTAGTCTTTGCACACTTCCTCTTTAGTCATCGCATGATATTGACAAATGTAGAAGCAGGTTTGAGTGTACCTAAACGGATGATTTGTTTGGGAATTGCAATCGTTATTTCTTTACCTATTATTGAATTGAATGAATTAGGCATAAGATATGGCTTTTTCATTTTAAGTGGTTTGGCATACGTAGGATTATTTGATTGGTTTAAAGAGTCAAGATTGCCTAATCTGACTTGGGTAATCTTTTGGTTAGTTTTATTAGCTCTTTTATCGTCTTTATTATTGTTTAAATATAATAATGAGAAAGATATTAATCGTCGTATTGAGTATGCGCAAAAGTTAGCAACACGCGAGGATGGTAAGTTGGAAACGAGCTTGAGTGAAATGCGCAAAACTCTAAAAAGAACGCCAACTTTTAAGTTTAGTGAAAATACAGTTAAAGACTCATCAGAGATTAAACGATTGGCTAAAATCCCTGATTTATATTACACAAATCGGGAGTATCTATTCAATAATTACAGTCTCGTTCCTCACATCTTTAGACAAAAAGACTCCTTGATGTCTCGAATAGTTTATCAAAAAAGATTTGAGTCTGCTAGTAAAACTAAATTTTCGGGAGTTAGACTATGGGAGAATAAGAATAAAACTGATTTTTCTTATTTGGTCAGAGTCGATATCCCACAGGCTGACCCGAATTTGCCTGATGGCGAGGCATTTTTAGAATTAAAACGGAAGCAAAAAAGTCCTTCAAAAGTTTATACAGAGTTGCTTTTGAATGAACAATATAAAGGCTTAGAAGAACTAAATAAGTATGATTATGCTATTTATAAAAGTGGCATTTTAGACGAAGACGGTGGTAAGAATTTTGACCCCAACCTGTATGAAAATAAAGATTATCCTGCTCCAGGGACTTATGAAGAAACTGTAAATACTGCAGAATATTCTGAAATCACCTTGACAGGAGAAGATGGTACGGTGGTTATTATTGGTAAGGATATGGGAGGCTATTTAAAGCCAATTTCTTTGTTCTCTTACTTGTTTGGTTTATTGGTATTGGCTACTTTGATATTAGCAGTAGCGAATACCTGGATACAAGCAATTCCACGTTCCTTGAATTTTTCATTGACGCGCAAACCTTCCCTAGGTAATCGTATTCAAATGTCGGTCATCCTATTGATTTTGACTTCTTTTGTTTTCATTGGAGCTGTTACGGTTTGGTTTTTCCAAAAATCATCAGACCAATATCACGAAGACCGTCTAGAACGGAAAGTACGTGCTGCCTTGAAAGATGCCGAACATGAAATTGACTTGATTGCAAAATTAGATAAGAAAGAAAATGTCCTGACAAATTTGGTGAATCCTATTTCTGAAATTCACCGCATGGACATTAATCTTTATAATACTGCTGGTAATCTATTGAGTTCTAGTGAAGAAGGTATTTTTAAGAAAGGTATCATTTCTCCTAAAATGGGGGCTTATGCATTTCAAGTTTTGAAAAAACAAGAGGTCTCAGAAGGAATTCAGAATGAACGTGTTGGAGATTTATCTTATAAAGCTGCTTATGTCCCTGTCCGCAATGCAGATAAAAAAGTGATTGCTTATATGGGATTACCATATTATTCTAAACAAAGAAAGCTGCGTTCTGATGTATCTGACTTTATGGGGACTTTGATAAATGTATATGTTTTCCTTCTTCTTTTAGCTGGTGTAATTGCGATTGTTGTCGCAAATTCTATTTCAAAACCTATTACCAATTTGGGTATTATTTTGAGAAATGTCCAGCTTGGAGGTCGAAATGAGCGTATTTTCTATGACAGAAAGGATGAAGTTGGACAACTGATTCAGGAGTACAACCGTATGATTGCAACACTTGAAGAACAATCTGACCAACTAGGTAAGGCAGAGCGTGAAGGAGCTTGGCGTGAAATGGCAAAACAAGTGGCGCATGAAATTAAGAATCCTCTGACTCCGATGAAACTCAGTATTCAACTAATGATGCATGCTTACAAGCGTAATCCTGATAATATCGGAGGTATGATAGAGCGGGTGAGTGACACGCTGATTGAACAAATTGACGGATTGACAAATATTGCGACGGAATTTAGCAATTTTGCGAAGATGCCTTCGGCTGAGAATAGTGAATTTGAAATCAATAACTTGGTGACAAATGTCCATGATTTATTTCAGAACGAAAACGAAAATGTAGATGTCACCCTTGAAATGCCGTCTGAACGTTTTACTGTTTTTGCTGATAAATCGCACTTGATGCGTGTCCTCAATAACTTGGTGAAAAATGCCATTCAAGCTATCCCTGATGAACGCAAAGGTTTGGTACACACATCTGTTAAGCATGTTGAAAATGACGTACTTATTTGCGTAAGTGATAATGGAACAGGTATTTCGGAAGAGATGAAAAGTAAGGTGTTTCAACCTTATTTCACGACCAAAAATTCAGGAACAGGCTTAGGTCTGGCTATTTCGCGCAAGATTATTGAAATGGTCAAAGGGCGTATTTGGTTTGAAACGGAAGAAGGAAAAGGAACTGACTTCTACATTCAATTGCCATTGGTTGCCGTGAATTCTTTGCGAATGTTGAATAGTACTTCTGAATTTACAAAAGGTATAGGACAAGACGAAGAGTTATAAGTTTTGAAAGGTTTTAGAGTTGTAGAGTTTTTTAACTTTGCAGCTCTAAAACTACAAAACTTTTCAATACGATAAATTTAAATTGTTCCTATGATTAATCCAGAACGGGCAAAAAAATTCAAAAGAGTTGCTAACCAGCGACAAAATCTCACTCTCATTTTAGAAAATATTCATGATAGTCATAACATTGGTGCGGTTTTGCGCTCTGCGGATAGCGTAGGCTTAAAAGAAATTTTCTTGGTGTATACCGACCCCGTTTTACAGAAAAAGACAAAGAATACTTTATTGGGTAAACGTACTTCTGGAGGGGCGAGAAAGTGGGTCGATGTGTATGAATATTTTTCGATTGAGGAGTGTTTTGAGCATGTAAGGAAGAACTATGATTTGATTTTGAGTACACATTTGGGAGAAAAAAGTAAGTCTTTGCATGATTTAGATTTGACGCAGAGAGTGGCTTTGTTATTTGGAAATGAGCGTGACGGAGTGAGTAAAGAAGCACTAGCAAAGAGCGACGGAAATTTCAATATCCCCCAAGTTGGAATGGCTGAAAGTCTGAATATTTCAGTAGCAGCGGCAGTGACTTTGTACGAAGCATTGCGACAAAGAAAAAATGCTGGTTTTTATGATGAAAAACTACCCTTTTCAGAAGCAGAACGCGATGCATTGTATGCGGAATATTTAGAAAAGCATGAGGAGAAAAATCGGGTTTGGTTTGCAAAGTAAAATTGCTTGCTAGTGGGCTATCTGACTTGAATTTCTTAAGGTTTTTCTCACAAAGACATTTCAGTTGATTTGCTTCCGAAAAATCAAAAATCGCCAAAATTTACCCCGACCCTAAAGGGAGTTTTGGCGATTTTCGACTTTTCTCCCTTTAGGGTCGGGGTAAAAAAAGTCGAAAATTGCTAAAACGGATTTTTATGAGGAAACTCTGTAAATTTCTTTTACTTACAGGTTGAATTCAGATTTCAGTTTTGAACTATAATCACCTTCCTATCGTTTCTAAAGCACCAAAATGACGAAGAGAGAAGGTAAAAGTCGCTTTTAGCCTTCCAACTACCAACCTCCAACTATCAACTAAATTCATGTTTGATTTAAAAGAAAAAGAAGCTATAAAAAAATACTACGAGTTATCATTAGAAGAACTCGATAAAGAGTCATTTGCTAAAAAACGAAAGCAATTGCGTGCAAAGTATCATCCTGATAATTTTGAGAAGTATGAGGATGAAACAGTGAGAGAGATGGCAACTGAACGTTTTCAAAAGATAGAGGAGATTTCGGATAAGATGGCGTCTTATTTTGCAGGAGATACTCCTGCGGAGGCTGCGGACGCGCCAAAAGGAGATTATCGACACAGTTCTGCTGTGTTTGCGGCGAAAAAGATGAAGATTGAGATAATTGCGAATGATAAAGATTTGAAATACCGCTTGTTTGGTCGCCGCTACCGTTGGTTACTTTTTGGGGATGAATTTCCTATTCCAGATACAGGCGCAACAATCGTCATGGATGAAGACCATAAGGGCAACAGCATTGGTTTTCAAGAAACTATACGGATGTATTTGACCTTTGGAGAGGAGCAAAAACCGCAGGAAATCGTAGATTGGTTGTATCCGCGTATTAGTGAAGGTGCGAAGAAGTTATTGGTGGAGGGAGAGACGGTAGATGTGCATCCTGCTGCTATTTTGCAAATGATACAGAAACGGTCTTTTTTGAGATTGG
>CAZQTE010000187.1:0-10767 GCA_964595615.1 uncultured Saprospiraceae bacterium | reverse complement strand
GTAGACCTACTAGGACTCGAACCTAGAATGCCAGAACCAAAAACTGGTGTGTTACCGATTACACCATAGGTCTATACCATTGCCTTTTTTCAAAAGCAGCGCAAAGATATGTCATTTATTTATGTTTGTAAAGTCTTTTTTAAAATATTTTTATAAATAATGATATTTATGCTTAAAAGCTATTCTTTTTTCAGTAAAACAAAAACTAATAAAAACTCAATTCCGTTAATTTTCATTTAATGCTACCTTTGCACTTGTACAAATTATCTACTTTTAACGTTTGGAGTATAAAAAATCGATGCAGCTACGTTTTCTTATCTTTATTTCTCTTTTCTTCTTTGCTCAATTTTCCTTTGCGCAAACGGAAACGCCTGTCGATACTTCTAAACAATCGCCTATCTTGGTAGATTATTCTGATTTGTTGGAATATTTTCAAACGGACTCTACTTTACAAAAATTGACCGGTAATGTCGAACTGCGACAAGATAGCGTGTATATGTATTGTGATACGGCGAGGATTATTAATCAAAGTATTTTGACTGCTGAGGGAAATGTTATTATTCAACAGTCTGATTCTTTGAGTGTTTTTGCTGACTCTTTGGCTTACGACGGAGACCAACGTGTGGCTAATTTATATTATAATGTTGTTTTGGTGAATAAAGACCAAAAACTCTTCACGGACTCTCTTAATTATGATTTGGAAACTAAAGTGGCGAAATATACTACAGGAGCATTGCTGACAAATGACACTACTCAATTGCGCAGTCGTAGAGGGGAATATTATGTGGAGACCAATGATGCTTTTTTTAAAGATAGTGTTACCATTTTCAATCCTGATTTTGAATTAAAGGCAGATACTTTGGCTTTTAATACAGATACACAAATTGCAACATTTCTAGGTCCGACTTTGATTAATCAAAATGGCGCGCGGATTTATTGTGAAGCAGGTTTTTATGATGCGCGTAATAAAGTTGCGGAGTTTCGTCAAAATGCACAGTTTGTCAAGGAGTCTGAAGGGCAGATTGCAACAGGTGATATTATTCGCTATGACGGGGAAACAGAAGAGGTGACTTTGACTGGAAATGCGATTTTTATAGATGAAGAAAAAGAAGCAAAAGGAGATATTATTCGTTATAATGAAAGTACGGAAGTTGTAGATTTGGAGGGAAATGCTTCTTATAAAGATGATAAGCAGTTTATTGTTTCTGATAGCATTAAGTACGATAGTAAAAACGAAACTTTCGCAACGGTTGGACGCTCATTTATTAGTGACCCGCCGCAGATTTTGGAGGCGAATGGTGTTGATTATGATAGTGACCGCGGTGTTGGTATTGCGATTGGAGATGTAATTTGGCGCGATACTTCTACTGATTTAACTATTATCTGTGAGCGTGCAGAATATAATCGCAAAGAGGATTTTCTTAAAGCTTCCGGGGGGCGTAATAATCGTCCTCTGCTGATTTCTCAGATAGATGGTGACTCGCTCTTCATGACTTCTGATACGCTCTTTGCGATGCGAGATACATTTGCTTTGGCGCAATTTGCAGCGGATACTTTACGAGCGGATACCATGACTGCGGATACGTCTCGAATGCTTTTGGCTTATCATGATGTGCGCATTTTTAAAAGTAATTTACAAGTTGTCTGTGACTCTTTGATTTATAGTGATGCGGATAGTATTTTTCATTTTTATGACAATCCTATCATCTGGTCTGATACTTCACAATTTGTGGCAGATAGTATCAATATAGAATTAGCGGACGGACAAATCGACCGTATATTTTTAAAGAAAAATGCATTGATGATTAACTCTCCTGATGAAGAGTTTTTTAATCAAATAAAAGGCAAGGAGATCTTAGTGCGATTTGATAGTAGCGAGGTACGGACAATGTTTGTAGAGGGAAATGCGGAAGCTGTTTATTATGCTATGGACGAGGAGGATGCTTATATTGGTGTCAATAAAACGGCTTGTAGTGAAATGCTAGTTTTCTTTGGTGATAATGAGGTAGAAACAATTACTTTCTATCAAAATCCCAAAGGACGTCTCGAACCAATGCGACTGGCAAAACACGAAGAACTAAAACTTGAAGGTTTTGATTGGCAAATCGAAAAACGACCCGGCGATATTGACGCTTTATTTACGCCTAAAGTAAAAGTCCCTTTTGCCTTACCGCCTGACGAAAATTCAACAAAAACTGAAACTGAAAAGTAATGAATTCATCTTCTCAGAAATTCTTATTTCTTTTATTATTAATGCTCTTTTCTTTTGTGGATATCTCTGCTCAAGATAATAATTCCTTATTCGTAAAAGCTAATGAATACCTAGCTTCTAAGGATTATCAACAAGCTGTTAATACTTATCAACAATTGTTGAAAACTGGCATTCAAAGCGCAGAAGTAGAATACAATTTAGGAAATGCTTACCTACAACTAAACCAAGTAGCAGAAGCCATTCTACACTACGAACGTTCTTTAGTTTTAGACTCTGGAGATGCTGACGCCTTGCAAAATTTACGCTTAGCACAAGAGCGTATAGAAAACGATATTTCAGCTAATAAACCCTTCTTTTTAAGTTCTACTTGGAACAGTCTCAAAATGTCGGCTAGTTCTAATTTGTGGTCTTTTTTGTTCCTATTATTCTTTTTTGCGGCAATTGCTGGCTTAATTTTATGGCAAATCGGACAAGATAGAAACAAGCGTAAACAAGGATTTTTTGCAGGTATTGGTCTATTCCTTTTATCTTTAATATTCTTCTTCCTTGCTGCGGGCAAAGCTGAGCTAGAAATAGACAGTCAAGCAGGTATCGTTATGCAAAATAAAACAGAATTACACGCAGCGGCAGAACAAAATAGTCCAGTCGTTAGAGATTTGTCGGAAGGTATAAAAGTGGCTATTCTCGATAATATCAATAATTGGTATAAAGTCAAATTAGCAAATGGAGAAGAAGGTTGGCTACCTGCACAAGCTTTTGAAAAAATTTAATCAGTTATTGGTTATTTCTGACCAGTAACATAATAACCAACAACACAGCATGAAGAACCTCTTTACATTCATTTTTCTTTCTTTCACTCTCCTACTCTCCGCTCAAGATGCGCTTAATGTTGAACTCTTCGGACAGTTTAATCGTGGTGATGAACGTTACTCAGGTTCTTGGTCATATATTGCGCCTGATGGCAGTGAATATGCTCTCATTGGAGCAAAAACAGGTATGGCTGTTTATTCGATTGATGATGCCTCTGATATACAAGAATTGGGTTTCATCCCAGGTCCAGCTACCAATTGGCGCGAAATCACAGTCCTCGGACAGCACGCTTATATCACAACTGATGTTCAAGACACTAGTCACTCCATGCAAGTAGTAGATTTAAGCGATTTGCCTAATAGCATTTCGTTGGTCACTTCTTACGATGAGACTTTTCAAATGGGTCATATTATCCAGCGCGATATTTACAGCGAAGCACCTTATGTGTACGTACATGGTGCAGATACAGATGACGGGACACATATTATTGATGTTTCAGACCCTGCCAATCCTGTAGAAGTAGGTGTTTACGCGCCAGGTTATTACATCCATGATGGTCACGTAAAAGGTGATTATCTATATGCGGCTGCATTTTTCGAAGATAAAATTGATGTGGTTGATATCTCGGACAAGACAAATCCGACTTTAATTGCTGAAATTCCTGATCCAGGGAACAATACGCACTCTTCTTGGCTAACAGAAGATGATAAGTATCTATTTGTAGCAGATGAGCAAGATGGTGTTGAATCCTCGATTATTAACGTAGAAGACTTTACTGACCCAACACCTGTTGCGCGTATTTTAGCAAATGGCGTCAGTCTTTTACACAATCCATACATCCGAGGCGATTGGGCATTTTGCTCTCACAATACGGAAGGTTTACGCATTTATGATATTGCTGACCCAACTTTACCTGTAGAGGTTGGCTATTACGATACTTTCTCTGGTCCTAGTGGTGGATTTAGTGGTCTATGGTCTGCTTGTCCTTATTTCCCTTCTGGAAAAATTATTGGTGGTGATAGAACCGAAGGTTTGTTCATTTGGACATTTAATGATACTCGTGCGGCACGTTTTAGTGGTATTGTAAGAGATAGTATTTCGGGAGAAATATTACCAAATGCTATTGTAGAATTAATTTCTAATTCTACAAATTTACCTTTAAATGCCCAAGCTGAATTTCGCTATGGTGACTTAGCTGGCAATTTTGAAGTCTCCGCAAACTTAGCAGGCTATGATGAAAAATCTGTTTCTTTTACTCTTTCTGAAGGCGAAACAGGAGAATACGATATTGAATTAGTTCCCGATGATTATGTGTCATCGCTTTCTAATTTGGACGAAAAAATACTCAAGGTTTCGCCTAATCCTTTTACGACTTTCGCATCTATAGAAATTCCACAAGATTTTCAAGAAGGAGTCATTGAAGTCAAAAATACCTATGGGCAAACTTTACAAAGTATTCCATTCTACGGAAATCAATATCAAACAATCGACGGCTCTTTATTAGTTTCAGGTATCTATTTTATCGAAGTAACAGCACAAGATAACCGTCGGACTCTTGCCAAAGTCATAAAAAAATAAACTTTTCAATTGCTTTGCCTTTCAAAAGACTTTCGGTGTAGATTTAAATGGAAATTATGGTTACGAGTGGGGCATCAATAATACAGGTTCTTCTCCAAATCCAGATGGTCAAACCTATCGTGGAACTGGACCATTCTCTGAGCCAGAAACACAGGCAATGAAAGAATTTTGTGAAGCACATGAATTTCAAATTGCACATAAGTACATGACCCTATTTATTTGGACATTTTGAGAGGATATTTTTATCGCTATTTTCCTCCAAAAAATAGTTCCGTAGCTAAGGCTATGCAACGATTTTTTGAAGAAAACTATCGACAAAAACCTCTCTCTCAAATTTATCCAAATAAATAAGGTCATGTACTTAACTACCACTCTTATGGTAATCTTTTGATTCACCCTTGGGGTTATGATGACTCTCCAACACCGTAATGACATCAAAATACGGTTTGCTTTAACCTCTGACAATTTTGTTAATGGAGACGGTTTTTACTTCGACGATATGGAAGTTATTATTCCTGGAGTAGTTAGTCGTACTATTGAATTAGGTAATGATTTATTCAGTTATTCGACGTCTCCTAATCCTGCGACAACATTTACTACTCTTGATTTTTCTGAATCAGTCGATAATGGAGAACTTGTCGTATTTGATATTCTTGGAAAAGAAATATTGAGAGAAAAAGTAGCAGGTGCTAATCATCACATCGAAACAGCAAAATGGTCTACAGGTTTTTACTTTTATGAATTAACTATAAAAGGAGAAAAATTACCTGCTGAAAAATTTGAAGTAATTAGATAAACTTCTCTTTTCGTATGACTTGCCTCTATTTTGGCAAAATATTTAATATAAAAATAAGCCTCGGAATTGCTTTTCGAGGCTTATTTCTATTAGACAATGAGCATTTTATGTCTATTTTTTAAAATATTTGTCATCCAAACAACGTTTTTTTTCGTTAAGATAATGTGAAGGGCAATAAATTTTTTAAAATTGCGCTTAATAATTGGCTACAAGATAATTCATAAATGTCCCCCTCATTTGAGGTATTAAAAAATATTGTAGTCATTAGATAAACAAACGCTATATTTGCGACTCATTTTAAACACAGTTCTCCGAAAAGAGTAATATATCAAGAATTTAAAAGTATTACTCACAAATCAAATCCTGATAAAAAGATTTAATGAAAACAACGGAAATGATAGCCCGTTTCTCTCGGATGAACTAAAAAATATAAGCCTATCTCATGAAGAATTTACTCTTTAGCACACTTTGCCTAATTTTTCTTTTTTCTGGCATTAGTCTTAATGCACAATGTCTTAAGAATGCAGAAGGTCAGTGGGAAGATTTTAACGGTGGACCTTGTCCAAATACTGTCATCTCTGCAGTGCCTTTTTTGAGAATTGTCTCTGATGCACGTGCAGGTGCCATGGGTGATGCAGGTATTGCTACTTCTGCAGATGCTAACTCGATGCATTTTAATGATTCCAAGTTGGTCTTTGCAGACAAAGAAATTGGTATCTCTGCAACATACACACCTTGGTTACGCGCTTTAGGTTTGAATGATGTCTATTTAGCATACCTTACTGGTTACTCTCAATTGGATGAATTTCAAACAGTCGGTGTAGGATTACGTTATTTCTCATTAGGTGATATTGCATTTACGGATGAAAATGGCCAACCTCTTGGTAATGGTCGTCCAAATGAATTTGAAGTTAAAGCTTCGTACGCACGTAAATTGTCTGATAAATTATCCGCAGGTATCGGTGCAAAATATATCTTCTCTAACTTGGCTTCAGGTCAAACTGTTAATGGAACGGATATTACAGCAGGTACTGCTTTCGCTGCAGATATTTCTTTCACATACATCACTCCAGTGAGTTTGGGTTCAATGGATAGTGACTTGACAATGGGCTTGGCATTTAGTAATGTTGGTGCAAAAATCACTTACACGAATGCTGCAAGTAATGAACGTGATTTTATTCCTGCTAACTTAGGATTTGGTGTTGGTTTAAACATGAATATCAATGACTATAATAGTTTCGCTATCGTTGGTGAAATAAATAAATTAATGGTTCCTACTCCTTGTTTAGGTATACCTGGTGACCCTGATTACGAATGTGATAATGGTTCTACTGGCGGTACTGCTGATAATGGAATTCCAGATTGGAAGGAACAAAGTAGTATCTCAGGTATATTCTCTTCTTTTGGTGATGCTCAAGGAGGCTTCGCAGAGGAGTTACGCGAGATCACTTACTCTTTTGGTATGGAATACTGGTATGACAAACAATTTGCTGTACGTGCTGGATACTACGGCGAGCATGATACAAAAGGTGCGCGTAACTATGCAACTGTTGGTTTAGGTTTGAAGTACAATATCTTTGGTTTGAACTTTTCTTACCTTGTTCCATTATCTAACCAACGTAATCCTTTAGACAATACATTACGTTTCTCTTTATTGTTTGATTTCGGCGCATTTGATGCTTCGGAAGGATAATATGAATTAGAGATTTTGGATTTTAGACTTCTATTCTAACTTTCATTATCGGATAAAAAAACGACATCAGGATGTATTTCTGATGTCGTTTTTTAATTTAGTTATTCGTCAAATCGTGTGGAAGTGACATAAAAAAACAACATCAAAGGAACAAATTGAATGATTATTGCTTTATTTGTATGAGCATTTGTTTTTTGGGAATATCAACAGTATAAGAATGGCAAAGAATAATAACAACGAGGCGAAAATAACCAACGAGACGGTCAATAAAAAGGCGCGTTATGAGTATCAATTTTTGGATACTTACGAAGCGGGTATTCAGCTAAAAGGAACGGAGATTAAATCCATTCGTAATGGACATACGAACTTGAATGATGCATACTGTCTATTCACAGAAGGCGAATTAACGATACGCAGCCTGTACATCAAAGAGTACGAATATGGCAATCAAGAAAATCATGAACCGCGCCGCACCAGAAAATTATTACTCAAAAAACAAGAATTAAAAAAATTGGATAAGCGCGTAAAAGAACGTGGTTTTACAATTGTTCCTTATCGCTTGTATATAACGGAACGTGGATTTGCAAAAGTAGAAATAGCTTTGGCTCAGGGTAAAAAATCTTATGATAAACGAGATAGCATCAAACAAAAAGACCAAAAACGAGACTTAGACCGCTTGAAAAAGCAATATGGGTAAACACGGTGGACGGTGGACGGTCGCTTTGCTTGACGGTGGACGGCGTGCGCGACTTGGATATATTAATCAAATTATGAAGGGGAATGCAAATTATTTGCATTCCCCTTCATAATTCTAAATCATACTGGCACCGTCCACCGTCAAGCGAAGCGACCGTCCACCGCCCACCGTAAAAAAACCTACTGCGAATTTCCGAATATCTTCTTAAACGCCTTTTTTCGCTTTTCTTTACGTTTACGTTTTCTTTCCAATTCCTCATTTCGCTCTCTAATCTTACGCGATTGTTCAGATTCCGTTTTCGGTCGTGGATTTCTTTGGTTTCTACTTTTATTGGCTTCTGTCTGTTTATTCTGAGGTACACTTACTCTATCACCATTTTTGTCCTTCTTGAAAATCTTTTTCAAAACATCATTAATAATCAAATCTTCTAATGTTTCCTCCTCTTCTTCTGCTCCTGGCATCATGTCTTCGCTCTCCAAATATTTAGGACAGTCCGACTCAAATTCTTGCTCTATCGTCAATGGATAAAAAGTAGCACGTTGTAATTTTGAGTATTCAGGATGTGCATATAATTTACTCGCAAAAATTCCCCAAATTGGTAATGCAGTATTCGCCCCCTGACCTTTTCCTAATGACTTCCAATGCACTACAGGATACTCTGCTCCTACCCAAGAACCCGCCACAAATGTAGGTGTATAACCCATAAACCAGCCGTCAGACTGGTCTTGTGTTGTTCCTGTTTTTCCTGCAATATCATTTTCCATTTTGTAGAGGTATCGAATGCGTCGCGCTGTTCCACTATCAACGACAGCTTGAAGCATATTTGTCAACATTGCATTGTCTTCCTCTTCTAAAACACGTGGGAACTCTTCTGCTTCTGGTATTTCTGCTTCATAAATAACTTCGCCTCTACTGTTTTCTATTTTTGTCAAATAGTAACCCGTCGGACGCACACCTTTATTGGCGAAAGTGGCATAGGCATTTACCATCTCTTGTAAGGATAAATCGGCTGTTCCAAGTGCAATTGACGGCACTTCTGGAATATCATTTTTAATACCCAATTCCTGCGCAAAAAGACGTACACTATCTACTCCGGTCTTCATTATCATATCAACAGTAGCTGCATTTACAGAGTTACTTAGTGCTCCCTTCATAGAATATAAACCGCCATATTTCCCATCAGAATTACGCGGCGTCCAATCTTGATAATCAACATAGGTCACCAAGCGATTAAACAAATAATCACAAGGAGAATAGCCCTGACGCAAAGCTTCTGCATAGACAAAAGGCTTGAAAGTGGAACCTACTTGACGCTTTGCTTTAATGTGGTCATATTGGAAATATTTCTGATTAATCCCCCCAACCCAAGCTTGCACTTTTCCTGTCTGTGGCTGCATCACCATAAATCCTGCATTGAGAATGGAAACATAATATCTAATGCTATCCATTGGAGACATTTCGCGCACTTCTTCCCCATTTTCATTCCAACTAAACACTGTCATTTTAGTTGGGGTATTAAAATTGGTCGTGATTTCTTTTTCGCTTTTTCCTGCGTCCTTGAGTCGTTTGTAACGCTTTGATTTTTTCTTAATATTATTGATTAAATCGGCAGCACCAGCCAATGATTTATCTTTGTCAAAATCCTTTTGCAGTTTTTGTAAGTGCTCTTTTACGGCTTCTTCTGCCATACGCTGAAAGTCAGATTGAATAGTCGTATAAATTTTCAATCCGTCCTTATAGACATTGTATGGTTTGCCATTCGGTCCTTCAATATCTTTCAAAATTTGCTTTAACTCTCCACGTAAATGCTCACGAAAATAGGTTGCCGAACCTTTGTTATGTCCTTCAGTTTTTAATTTAACTTCAATCGGCAACTTTTGTAAACTATCTAAATCTGCAGCTGGCAAATAATCATATTTCACCATTTGAGCCAATACAGTATTGCGTCGCCCAACTGCGCGTTCTGGATTTCTGACGGGATTATAGCGACTGTTAGCTTTTAACATTCCAATCAAGGTTGCGGCATCTTCAATAGATAAATCTGCTGGAGAAGTATTGAAAAAACGCCGCGAAGCAACTTTTACCCCAAAAATATTATCACCAAATGGGACAGTATTTAAATAGAGTTTAAGCAATTCTTCTTTAGTATATGTTTTCTCTAATCGCCGCGCTGTAAACATCTCTTTTATCTTTGTTGATGCTAAACCTAACACGCCCTCTCCTCTTCGTCCGAAAAGGTTTTTAGCCAACTGCTGACTAATCGTACTTCCACCACCTGCATGGTCTTGTTGTAATAAAACAGTCTTGAAGGCCACACGCATCAATGCTCGAAAATCAACTCCTGAATGTTTGAAAAAACGGGCATCTTCTGTTGCTACCAAAGCATTTATAAGAAAAGGAGACAATTCATCAAAGTCCGCATTAACGCGATTTTCTATGTAGTATTTTCCCAACAAAACACCATCTTCAGAGTAAACTTCAGAGGCTGTACTATTTTGAATATTTTTCAACTCACCATAAGTCGGCAACTCACCAAAAGTACCTCGGTAAGTCAAAAAGATAAATAAAACAATGGCGAAAAAAAGTAGAATTGCACTGGCGGAAAGACCTAATATTGTCCACGAAAGACGTGGATACTTTCCATTGAATTGTTGCCATCTGCTCTTGATAGCAGAGAGGGTTCTTTGCAGGATATTTTCCTTCATTTGCAAATTTAAGTAAAAAAGGACTGTTGTTAGAAGCTATAAGGTCGTTTGTGGAAAAAATGTTTGTTTAGGGAATTTGTAAAAAATAACCTACCAATTGGACAGGATAATTGTCCGCCTAAAAAACATAAAAAATAGTTCCGTGATGCAGACCATGCAACGATTTTTTATATTCTTTACGCGAAAAATTTTCTCTGTCGAACTGGTAGATTATTCTCTACAAATTCCCTTAGACCATTTCTTAGCATTTTACTCTTCCTCATCTAAATTAATAGC
>CAZQTE010000186.1:0-10772 GCA_964595615.1 uncultured Saprospiraceae bacterium | reverse complement strand
GCGATGAAGAGTAGATTGTATTTCATGGTTGATTGTTTTGTTTTGATTGTGGTTTAAAGACTTTCTATACGATTGCGAAGTTTGCTGTGAATTTGATTGATTGGTTGATTATGTTGATTGTTAATAACTTAATCAACTAAATAACTAAATCAACCATTCAACACAAGCACAGCTAACTTAGCTTGCAAAGCAGAACCTATTTCTTAACTCTAAAAGTCGCTTCCTCCTTCCCTACTCCTGTAATTGTCAATTCTTTCCACGCCGCGGGAATACTCGACTCGCTTTGTTTGATGCCTGTTTCAGAAAAATCTAATCCTCCAAAACCTGACAATACGGCTTGCAACATTCCGCCTGCACCTGTGGCGAAGTAAGGATTTGTTCCTCCCGCCGCTTCTGAAATGACGCCAAAGGGTGGCACTTCATTTCTTTTATAACTGTATTGAAAAACCTCTGCTGATTTGTCTGCTTCTCCAAGTTTATTATAGAGGATGGACAAAATCGCCGCTCCCATTGCTGGGCCAGTTGGCGACATGACAGGTTCGTAATATTCTAAATCCTTGCGAATTTGTTCCTTATCCGTAATCAATCCGAGCGGATGCGCCAATAAATTGACATCTGCTTGTTTGATTTCTTCTCCTTTATAAGTCGCATGCTCTCTTGTCACTCCATTTTCAAAATTCAGAATAGGAATATTATCCGCTACATGATTCCAATCTGGATTTGCTTTTTTTCCTAATTTCTCTGCTGCTTTAGTCGCATATCTCAAAGACATAATAGCCACTGCATTGGTGAATGCGTTATTATCTACATTTTCTGCCCATTCATCTGCGGCAACCACATTATTGATGTCATATTTACCCTCTCCATTTCTCTCTACTCGGCTCGACCAATAATCTGCAATTTCTTTCAATACTGGATAGCCTTTTTCCGCTAACCATTCTTCATCTTGTGTCACTTCAAAATATTTCCAAAATGCCCAACCTACACAACCCGTAATGTGATGCTCGAATGGACCCGTTAATGCCCAAACCGGTGTATCTTCTGAACCATCTTCTGCTGATTCCCAAGGAAACATCGCCCCTTTATATCCATGTGCAAAGGCATTTTGCTTGGCAGCATCCAATCGTTCAAATCTATAATCCAATAAAGACTTCGCCATCTCTGGCTGCAACATCAATAAAGGTGGATACATCCACAATTCTGTATCCCAAAATACATGACCATTATAGCCCAATCCCGACAATCCCATCGGAGACAAAGAAAATGCTGTGCCCGCACGCGCAAAAGAATATAAATGATACAGCGCAAAACGCACATCTCTGGTCAATTGCACGTCACCTACGATTTCAATATTTGATTGCCACAATTCTGCCCAAGCCTCTTTGTGTCTTTTGAGTAGTCGGTCTTTCCCTTCCAACATCGCATAAATACTGAGTCTTTCCGCTTCATTATGTGGGTCTTCGTATTGCTCAGAAGAACAAGTAGATGCTACGAGCGTAAAAGAATAAGTCTGCCCCGCACGCAATTTCTTATGAAATTTGGTAAGGTGCATATTATAATCCCAATCTTCGTGTATCAAATCTGGCTCATTGCCATGTTTTTCTTCAAAAATAAAGCTATTAGAAGCCGCTACTCTTATGCGTCCCGACGGACTCAAAGCTACCGAAGTCATCAAAGGAATTTTCACATGAGGTCTGTCTATTTCTGCGTAATAATTTCGAACATCATTGAGGTGATTAGGAGCTTCGATGACCGACATTGGTGTGATGCTAATGTCTTTTTTTGCTTTTATTTCCACGACAATCATGGAAGTGTATGGCAGATGTCTTAATGACATCATCGTCGTTTTTACACTTGCTTTCGCGCCAACATCAAAGGTGGTAATCAATGCAGCTTCCTGCATATTCAAAGTCTGCTTATAGTTTTGAATATTGTCCTTGCTGATGCGCTGCTGGTCAATATCCAAATTCATATTCGCGTGGTTGAATGTCTTTAAAATATTAGACACGCGCCCTCTTTGGTAATAATCATAAGTCCCATTTAATACTACATCTTGCACTTTCAATGGCTCGGCAGAGGAAACCAAACCCACAACTCCATTTGCTAAGGTGACTCCGTAATAATTGTTGGGGTCAATGTCGTCTGCAACTACTTCCCATGCTGATTGGCTAAATGCGTTTATTGAAAAAATAGTGAATAGTAAAAAAAGGATTTTTTTCATTTTTTCTTGATTTTGTTGATTGGTTTATTAGTTGAATGGTTTATTATCTTGATTTTCAGCGGCTTAATCAACATAATTAACCTAATCAACTATCCAACACAATTACTTATTCCTCAACTTATACAACTCAGGCGCTTTATCATTTATCAAAAACAAGACGTGCGGTTCGCCTTTATAATCAACTTGCTCAATATTTCTCACCACTCCAGCATTATCTAATCCAGATGACAAACCTTCCACGACTTTAAATCCTTTACCATTATCATTCAATAAAATCTTACCTGAACAAGCATCAATGGAAGAAAATTGTGGTAATAAATACTCATTGTTTCCTCCGATGATGAGGTCTTCAAAACCGTCTTTATTAACATCGTAATTCAATAAGGAATTAATGGAAGACAATTGCGCTTCTGGATTTAATTTTTGGATTTCAAAATTTCCATTGCCATCATTCATTGCGACTATCGAACTCATATAGTTGACTTTTTTGACTACGGAACGCGCTATGATTTCTTTGCTAAATAAATCTTTCAAACCTTTGGTCGCAAACTCGGAGTGCATTAAGTTTTGCTTTTTCAAACCCGGCATTTGGTCTGTCAAATCTCGTTTCACAAAAACAGTTCTATCTTTTCCGTCCTTTCTGGTTGTGATAAGTTTCTCGACTGCGCCATTATCATCAAAGTCATTTATCCATAGGAAAAGCGGTGCTTCTTGACTGGCTTTGAGTGAGAAATTTTCGCCGATATTTCCGAGGACTAAGTCATTATTGCCGTCTTTATCAATGTCTATCGAAGTGATAGATTGCCACCAGCCAGAGTATTCGTCTAATTTAGAAGGAATGATATTGAATTTTCTTCCGTCAAAAGAGAGAATTTTAGGTGACATCCACTCTCCTACTAAGACCAATTCCTTACCCGCATTTGGCAATACATCTGCCCAAATCGCATCCGTCACCATACCCGCTAAGGATAATTCTGGGACAATATCTTTGGTGACATCTAAAAATTGTCCGCGTCCGTTGTTTAGATAAACGTGACTTCCTGGGCTGGCACCATATTCTCCCGGCAAAGAACGCTTGCCGACGAAAAGGTCTAAATCTCCGTCTTGGTCAAAGTCAAAAGGGATGATTTTTGAAGTATTCAAAGTGACTGGTGGTAAGGCATTGAAATTGATTTCAAATTTACCATTCGTGTTGATGTATAATCTGTCTCGGAATGCACGTTTGGCGTAAGTGACATTATTGCCGCCACTGCCCACCAATAAATCTTGGTCGCCGTCGCCATCTGCATCAAAAAATATCGCTTCTGTATCTTCAAATGCTTTGAATTTTTCAAAGTAGTTGGCTTGGTCTTGGACGTAAGTTTTTCCTGTATTTCGATATAAAGCTGGTGCTTGATTTGCCGCGCCACCGATGTATATATCTTCTAATCCATCTCCGTTATAATCCCCTTTAGCGATGCAAGGTCCTTCTTTTGAGATTTCGGTTGGAATATTTCTTTCGTAGTAAAAATCTATGTAATCGTCTTCTTCGTGTGCTTGCAAATTGTGTTTTGCACGCGTGAAGATGGGTTTTATAGCTTCGTTTACATTTTCTCCAGAGTATGTTTTTTGAGCATCGTAAACCAAGGAATGATATGTTCCTGCTGTGATATTTTTGAATATCTGAGACTTCTGGTTTGGCCAGATAACTACAACAGAATCCACCTGCTCATTCTCGCCCAAACCAAAAACCATTTTGTAATCTATCGAAGATTGAAAACCACGTGAGGGAATTAATTCTTTAAAGAAAACGGACTCGCTTTGATGTACATAGACTTTTGCACCTACGGCAAATTTATTCTGTTCATCATAAGTTAAAGTCAATCCTGTAAAGGCATTTTTGCTATTATTTTGGAAAATTTGGGCAGCTTGGTTAACATTATTGACGATTAAATCTAAGTCGCCATCATTATCCAAATCGCCATAAGCTGCGCCATTTGAAAAAGTCGCTTTGTTGAAGCCCGCTTTTTGTGATTGTTCTTCAAATCTTAGATTGCCATTGTTTCTGTAAAACTTATTGACGAGTGGCTGGGAAGGCATTTTTGCAATGATAGAATCTACCTCGCCTTTTTCCCCATTTAATACCATTTTTTGAATGACATCATTCGCAAAAAAGTCAATAAAATCTTGGTCGATAACATCATTCAAAATACCATTACAAACGAATAAATCATTGTATCCATCGTTATCTCCATCAAACATCAGTGCACCCCAACTCCAATCCGACGCCGCCACATCTGCATAAAATCCAATCTCTTTAAACTCTCCTGCACCTGTGTTTAGTTGCAAGGTGTTATGCATATATTGATTGTAAAAGCCGTTTTGGGTCTTTATCTTTTTGATGTTGATATTATCAAAAGTCGTGGTTGTTTTTAGACGATATTCATCATCTGGCAACATGTCGGTGACGAAGATTTCTGGATTTCCATCGTTGTTGATGTCTGCCATATCTGCGCCCATGGAAGAATGTGAAGTGTGCTTGATGCGGTTCACCAAATCTTCTTTAAATGTGCCGTTACCTTGATTGATATAGAGGTAATCTCTTTCAAAAAAATCATTAGAAACATAGATGTCTGGCAAGTTGTCATTATTGACATCACCAATCGTCGCACCCAAACCAAAGCCAATCAAACTGCCATAGATACCCGCTGTTTCACTGACATCGGTAAATTTTCCAGAATCATTGCGGAGCAGTTTATCGCCTCCACCTTTTAAGAAATCTGCTACAGGCCAATCCTTTGCGCGTAAGTCTCTTTTGTTACTATAATTCAAAGTATTTACGGGAATAAAACTATTATTCAATAAGTAAACATCCAAGTCTCCGTCCAAGTCATAATCGAAAAAAGCCGCGTGTGTCGAGTAGTCACTTTGGTCTAATTGATAAGCATTGGCTTCATCTAAGAAAGTATTGTCTCCTTGATTGATGAATAAAGCATTCTTTTGGTCTGCGCCTTTTTTTGCACCCGCATTACAAACATAAATGTCGAGTAATCCGTCGGCATTGATGTCAATCATCGTTACGCCTGTACTCCATTTATCTGCGAGTGTGATACCTGCTGTTTCTGAAATATC
The DNA here is from genome assembly GCA_964595615.1 of uncultured Saprospiraceae bacterium. GTDB lineage: Bacteria > Bacteroidota > Bacteroidia > Chitinophagales > Saprospiraceae > JAHDCG01. The sequence continues at coordinate 5,440 of CAZQTE010000186.1, read as the reverse complement.
CTCGAATTGTAAGTTTCCTTTGTTTAAGAATAACTTGTTTTCTCCCAAATTGGCAGTCAAATAAACATCTGACAAACCGTCATTATTAATATCTCCAATCGCGACTCCTCCCCCATTGTAATAGTTTCGGTAATTGAAAATATTAAAATCTGCTGAGTTTGTAATGTTGTTTGTGAAGTCTATACCTGAGTTTTCTAATTCTGTGAAAAGCGTTTCTCCTGTGTATGCGGGAAGAGTGGACACTTCCTCTTTTGTCTCTTTTTGGCAGGCAGAAAGAGAGAGAAGTAGAATGAAAAAATAGAAGTATGTTTTAGTTTTATTTAGCACCTATTTAGTTTTGGTTCTTTATTAAATCGGTTGGTAAAGTTTGACATCAATTACTCAAAAGGTGACTTTGAGTCACCATTTGAGTAGCTCTTAAAATTTTCAAGAGACCATTGTTTTGAGCAACAATAATTGCTTTTTGGTCTTTAATGGTAATAGGTTTTATATGCTTTACTTGCCCTTTTAATGGCGCGTTTTTCATATTGAGATAGCTGAATTTATTATCTCCTTGATTCAGCAAAACTGAACCATTTTCTGCGTCATATCTTCCCATTTGCACGTTACAATTATAGAAATTACCACCTGGTATCAGGTCTGTTTTTCCATCTCCATTCACATCACCAAACCAACCCGCATAATACGATGTATACTGCATCTCAATCGGTAAATCAGTCAGAGTAAAATTGCCTTTTCCATCATTCAAAAACAAACTACTTTTAAAATAATTCGCTTCAAAGACCTCGGCTGCTGCTATTTTATCTTTTCCAAAAATATCAGCAACATCAGCACGCGCAAAGTCTTTGGCGTACAGATATTTCTTTTTAAGGGCAGGCATTTGCTTTTGTATTTCTGCAAAATTGTTGAAAGGAATTTCTCTGCCACCTACATAATAACTGACGATTTGCTCCTTTTTGCCGTTGTCATCAAAGTCGTTGAAGTACATTTTAACCGTTTGATTGTCACTGATTTTTAGGCGAGAGTTTTCGCCCAAATTACCAGCGAAAACATCTAAGTCGCCGTCACCATCCACATCTTCAATCGTCAGATTATTCCACCAGCCTTTTAAGTTCGTCAAATCTGCTTCTGCAAATTTCTTGTAATCATTAAATAGGATTTTAATGCCGCCCCACTCTAAGGCAATCACGAGGTCTTTGATGTTATCGCCGTTCATATCTGCCCATTCTGCATCGCGCACAAAACCAATATGTCCTAAGTTTGCTAACCACTTTTCGCTGACATTTGTAAACTTACCTTTACCATCATTTTCCAATAAAAAACTCTCTGGAATGACACCGTAATCCCATGGTGTTGCCCGACCTCCGAAGAACAAATCAATGTCGCCGTCATTGTCCATATCTTCCGCGACAACACAAGATGCTGTTGTGCGGAATTTGTCAAATGCCTCGGTGTCTCTCACCAAGTTACCTTGATTATTTTTGTACAATAAAGGCGAGAGAAATTCACTATTCAAGCGGTACTCATTTCCTCCCGTCGCAATGATTAATTCTTTAAAATTGTCGCCGTCCAAATCTGCGAAAACGGCATCTACTTCTTCGTAAATGCTATCTTTTTCCGTCCCTTGTAAGGCACTTTCGGCAAAAGTTCCGTCTGTTTTTTGGAGGTATAGTTTATTGCGTTTGCGTTTGGAAGAACCCGTAAAAAAGTCTTCTAATCCGTCATTATTAATATCGCCAATCGCCAAAGCTGGTCCGTCTGTCGAGTTGCTAAAAGGTATCAGAGGTTCTCGATTGAATTCGACAAATGGATTTTCTTTGTGTTTATGCGTAATGCCAACTGTCTCGGTAATGTCTTTTAATTCAAGTTCTTGTACCTCGTTTTTGTGTTTATATTTTGGGAGTTCATTGGAGTAGGAAAATGCGAGTTCATTGCCTTCTGTATATACTTTCGTTTCCGTTTCTCCTGTGTTCCAAATTAATTTTACTGAGTCTAAACCTACTTTTGGAACAATGATTTGCGCTAACATAGACGATTGAAAGCCGCGCGTAGAATAGTATTCTTGAACTTTCGCTTGTCCATTGTAGTAAGAAATAATCTTTGAACCAATGCCATAAGGATTCGCTTTCGTTCCCTTTAATTTGATGCGTACAGTTTCATTACTTTTTGTATTGTTTTCATACAAAAATGCCTTTTGATTGATGTTATTACAAATCAAATCATAGTCGCCATCATTGTCAAAATCTGCATAAGCTGCGCTGTTTGAGTAGCTAATACTTTGATTTTGAATGTTGTCTGCTTGGTCTTGGAATTTATTGTCATTTCCACCTAAATAAAACTTGTTAGGCAGTTTAATTTCTGGGATTTTTTCTAATGCGCTGAGGTCTGTTTTTTCTAAGTGATTTGTCTGGATTTTGAATTGAATATCATGACCAGAAATGAAATTGATATAATCAATATCATTCATTCTTTTCGGAATACCATTCGAGATAAACAAGTCTTTTTGACCGTCCATATCCATGTCAAATAACAAAGGCGACCATGACCAATCCGTCGCATGTACCCCTGCGTAAGATGCTATTTCTTTAAATTTTCCATTGCCTTGATTGAGTTGCAAAGCATTTTTGGCGTATTGATGATTGTAGCCGTAACCCAATTTAAAATTGAAAATATCCAAAGCATCCTCCCCTTCCGAAGATTTCAAAATGAAAGGGTCTTCGGGTAACATATCCAAAGAAATAATATCTTGGTAGCCATCGTCATTGACATCGGCAATGTCGACTCCCATAGAGAATCGGCTTGTATGTTTTAATTGTTTTTCGGTTTCGTCAATAAAAGTACCGTCCCCTTGATTAATGTAGAGATAATCGTTTTCGTGAAAGTCATTTCCCACATAAATATCTGGGTAGCCATCATTATTCAAATCACCAAAAGCTAATCCGAGTCCATAGCCAATGACCGTACTATGTATGCCTGATTCCTTAGTTACATCCACAAAAGTCTCTCCGTCATTTCGGTATAATCGGTCACCAGACTTTTCATTATAAGTTCCTGTAAATTCTTTTCGCTGTCCAAATGTACCATTGTGATGAAGAGAATGATTCATTAAGAAAAGGTCTAAATCACCGTCTAAATCGTAATCGAAAAAGCCCGCTTGCGTACTAAAGCCTTTAAAATCTAAACCATATTTTGCTGCTTCTTCTTTGTAGCTTGGATTGTTATTTTCATCCAAACCTTGACAGATGAAGAGTTTATTATTAGAGTCCAATTCTTGATAGTCGCCTACCTGCGACAAATAAATATCTAAAAATCCGTCTTGATTTATATCTACTAAAGCAACTCCTGTCGTCCAACTTTTCTCGCCGCCGTCTATTTGTGCGATTTCGCTTATATCTTCAAATTGCAAATTGCCTTTATTGATGTAAACAGCCTCTTTTTCCAAATTAGAAGAAAAAACAACATCAATTAAATCATCATTATTCAAATCTCCCACACCAAGACCACCGCCATTGTAGTAGTACATGTAGTTGAAAATGTTTAATTCTATTTGAATGGGTAAATCGTTGGAAAATTCAATATTAGACTTCTCAGAAGGAACAACTGAAAATAGATAATCTTTACTAGATTCCTCTTGACAACTGGTCAGGAGGAGGCAAATTATAACTGTAAAAGGTACAGGAAGTCTTCTCAAAAACATTTTTGACATTTAAACTAAATAACGATAAAATTGCTTAGAAACAGAGAAAGATAAGAAAGAGAGACCTTAGATTTAAGATGTTAGACGGCTATTCTAACTTGTTCAAAATCATATTGGTTTAGTAAATAGGTCTCAATATTAGACTTAAAAAATAAACAACTTCATTATGGATTTTCATCCACAATGAAGCTGTCTATTCATTAAGATGTATGAGCAATTTGTAAAAAATAAAATTTACAAACCACTTAAAACATACGTTCTTTTACAAAACTTGGCTTAGTAACCAGGGTTTTGCGTCAAGTTAGGGTTTGAAGCCAATGAACCTGCAGGGATTGGGAAAAGTAATCTTTCCGAGCCTGACTCGCCACCTTTTTCTTGCCATGCATCTAAGAATCTACCAAAACGTAACAGGTCAGTTCTTCTGAAACCTTCCCAGTAAAATTCTCTACCTCTTTCTGCCAACATAGTAGTTTCGTCGATAGAATCTAAGGCAGTCGTACCACGTGATGCGCGGATTTCGTTAACGATAGCTAATGCTCCAGCAGAGTCACCATTTCTCATTAATGCCTCAGCTTTCATCATCAATACATCAGCATAACGGTAGTAAACGTAATCATTATCAACATTATCACCGTTATTGTAATCAATAGGGTATTTGATAACACGCACACCTGTCACCTCTAAGTTAGAACCTGTTTCAGAAATAGCTACCTCTGGAGTAAATGCTAATGGGTTACCATTTCTATCTTGTAATGCAGTACCGTCTTGGTCAAATTGTTGTCCTACAAGGAAACCTGCTCTGATACCAGATACATCGGTCATACTTGGGTATTCAGCACCTTTACGAATATCATCATCATCAAATGAAGAATAGAAATCACCTAAAGTAGTGAAACCATTCCAACCAGAAGGATTTTGATTGTAGTGTAAAGTACAGAACCATCTTGATCTTACGTTACCAGAGTTTGAACCACCTACGTTTTCTGCTGTCCAGATGTTTTCTGTAGAGATTGCATCGTTGTTTGGCGCAAAGTTGTCGTAGTAGTTAGTAGCTAAAGAGTAGTTGCCACTGCTGATGATTTCATCAGCGAGTGCAATTACTGCACTCATGTCACCACCATCAAAAGTTGGTGCTGCTCTGTTTAAGTACATACCTTTATTAAGAAGCATTTTCATCTTCAATACTTTGGCTGCATCCTTGTTTGCACGGTTTGCTGGTGAGTCTGGCAAATCAGCCATGATTGCATCAATTTCAGACATAACTAAATCAATAGATGCCTGTGCATCTAATACATCAGCATCATCTAAAAGAGAAGAACCGTCTCTTCTGTAAGGCACTTGTCCCCAACCGTCTAATACAGAGGTAACAACATAAGCTCTCAAGAAACGAGATTGTGCTGCTGTTTCAGCAGAAGGTTCGAATTCTAACAAGTTAGTTGTTGCAAAAACGATTTGCAGTAATTCACTAAATGTACTTCCTAAGAATGCGTGGTCTGCATCCCAAGAGTGGTTGTGAAGACTTCTCCAAATACCGTTGTCATCCCAGTCACCGCCACGAGTTGGTCCCATGGCTGCGTCACCAGTGTGTTCTTGTGCCGCCCAAAATCTTGATTGGTCTTGGTAAGGCAGACGCATCGCGTCATAAGCAGACTGCAATAATGCGTCTGGATCAGGATTTTCTGTCTCAGGAAGGTCTTCTCTGAGCTCTTCCTGTAAGTCCGTACAGGCACCTATTGATAAAGC
>CAZQTE010000185.1:9261-10777 GCA_964595615.1 uncultured Saprospiraceae bacterium | reverse complement strand
GCGCGAATTAGACATTATTCATTCGACATTATACATTCAAAATATGAATTCACTCATACTTAGTTGGAAAAACCTTACATCCAAGCCTTTGTCCATGTTATTGACTTTGGTGCTTTTTGCTTTGGGCGTTGGTCTGATTTCACTTTTGATGATTTTACAAAAGCAGACACAAGACCAGTTTGATAAAAATTTAGCAGGCATTGATTTGGTTGTTGGAGCGAAGGGGAGTAAGCTGCAATTGATATTGGGGAGTATGTATCATGTTGATAATCCAACGGGAAATATCACGATAAAAGAAGCGCGCCCGTTTATGAATCCGAAACATCCCTTGATAGAAATGGCAACGCCTTTGTCTCTGGGCGATAGTCATAAAGGATATCGGATTGTGGGGACAGAGAAAAATATTCTGGATTTGTATAATGCGGAGATTGGAGAGGGGAAATTGTGGGATAAGACTATGGAAGTGACTTTGGGAGCGAGTGTTGCGGCTGATTTGAATACTAAATTAGGTGACCGCTTTAAGAGTTCGCACGGATTAATTGAGGATGATAATTTGATACATGAGGATAGTAAGGATTTTGTAGTTACAGGAATTTTGAAACCGACAGGTTCGGTGATTGACCAGTTGATTTTGACCCGAACAGAAAGTATTTGGGAAGTTCATGATGGACATTCACATGATGAGGAGGACGGACATGAACATGCACATGAAGAAGATGCGCATAATCATGGAGACCATGAGGGACATGACCATTCCGGACATGAGCACGGACACCATGAACATGTAGATGGAGAGCATGACCACTCTGAACATGCAGCAGAAGAAAATACTGTGCAAAAAACACTTTTAGATTATCCTGATAAATCAATCACAAGTTTGCTTATAAAATTCAAAGGACGTGGTTTTCAAACTTTGAATATGGGAAGACAAATTGATGAGAATACGGATATGATTGCAGCGAGTCCTGCCATTGAAATTAACCGTCTTTATGCGAATATGGGCGTGGGAATTAATGGTTTGACCTATTTGGCTTACTTGATAACTTTCGTTTCTGCCTTGAGTATTTTCATCTCTCTTTTTTCTTCTTTGAAGGATAGAAAATATGAATTAGCCTTAATGCGCGTCATGGGCGCTTCCCGTGGGAAAGTCTTTGGATTAATACTCGTAGAAGGATTGCTTTTAGCCATTTTAGGCTGCTTTTTGGGCTTAATCTTAAGTCATGTCGGAATGCACATTTTGGCTGGCTATATGAAGGAGAGTTATCGCTATACTTTTTCTGGAATGACCTTTTTGAAGCAGGAATATTTCTTAATTGCTGGCGCACTTTTATTAGGGATAGTAGCGGCTTTTATTCCTGCGGTGCAGGCGAGTCAGACGGATATATCGGAGACTTTGGGGCAAGGCTAAAGTTTTAAATTTAAGCTCAAGTATCAAATTCAAATTCAATGCGTCTCTGGCATTTTGAATTTGAATTTGATACTTGCATTTGAATTTGTTTTCCTATTTTTTCAATTC
>CAZQTE010000185.1:0-9161 GCA_964595615.1 uncultured Saprospiraceae bacterium | reverse complement strand
ACTTTTTAATTCCGAAGTATAGCCATTAGGATTTACTTTTCCTTTTTGCCAGTACGAAACTATAGCTGGATTATCAGACCATTCTTCACCTACGATATTTAAAGTCGGAAATTCATACATCATTGCCTTCGTCCAATCACTCATAAAATCTTGGTCAGGATAAGGATAAGTATCCATTCTAATTCCTGATAATTTTAAATATTCTACCCACCAGATACTATTTTGAATGAGGTAAGTTGCCATAAATTCATTACGCTGATTCATGTCAGGCATAGTCCGTACAAACCAACCATCAGTGAATTTTTTTGTATCACTCTCTGATGCATAAGGGTCTTGAGTCACAGATTTCCTATGACTCGTTTCAGTATATTCTTCCCATTGATTTATCCAATCTGACGAAGGCAAATCATTCATCCACCAGTGGTTAGAACCACAGTGATTGACAATCATATCCATGATTAATTTAATGCCTTTTGCACGACCTTCGCGCGCTAAGGCTTGGTATTCTTCATTCGAACCAAAGCGTTCATCCACTTTATAAAAGTCCGTTGTTGAATATCCGTGATAAGAATATTCCTCCATGTCATTTTCCAGCAGAGGATTTAACCAAATCGCAGTAAAACCTAAATCTTTGATATAATCCAAACTCTGGCGCATACCTGCGATGTCTCCCCCGTGTCTGCCACCTTTATTTGCACGATTGACTTTTTCTTTCAAACCGTCAATGCTATCATTCTTTTTATTCCCATTGACAAATCTATCTGGCGTAATCAAATAAATCGCGTCAGAGGCATTAAATCCATCAACTTCTTCCTTTTCTCGCTCTAACAGCGAAAAGGTTTTAGTCAATATTTTTTTATCATTTTTATAAAAATCAATATCAATTTCTCCAGCTTTAGCACGTTCTCCAATTGTCAAGTTTAGAAAGAGGTAATTTGGATTTTCAACTTGAATTGTATTACGTAGAGAGACATTTAGATAATTTATCTGTGGCTTTAACTCTGCCACATTTTCGCCGTAAACTAAAAGTTGAATCTTATTATGTTTCATGCCTATCCACCAGTTGGCAGGTTCTATTCTTTCTACATTTTGACAAAAAACGAAATTTGTAGAGAAACAAATTAGGAGAAGTAGGAAAATATTTTTCATTGGTAATTTCTTAAATTTTTAATTGCGAGAATACAAAAGTAAGTAAGGTAAACAAAAAAATCTAATCTAATGTCTTTTATCATAGTCACTAATAAGAGGAAATTGATGCTTTAAGCCCTTTTAATTTCTTAAATTTGCAATTCGAGATAAACAAGACTCTAATCTTTTCAAATTCAACCATGAAAAAAATTATTTACACTTTACTATTTTTTACTTCTTTTCAATTAGCCGCACAAAATCATCCAACTTGTGATGGTAATCGCTATCGTGCGGATGTTTTTGAGAATTTTACGGCCACTACAGAACTAAAATATGGAGAAGGAACAACCTTTGGCGGTAATTTTCAAGAATTATTTTTAGACGTCTATGAACCAGAAGGTGATACTGAAACTTTACGTCCTTTGATTATTTTGGCATTTGGCGGTAGCTTTATTACTGGAGAGCGTGCAGATATGGCTTTCCTATGTGAGGCTTATGCAAAACGTGGATATGTGGCTGTGACGATAGATTATCGTTTGTATGACGGTCCATTATTCCCAGTTCCTTCGGGTGAAGATATGACAGATGTTGTGGTTAAATCTATTTCAGATATGAAAGCAGCTATTCGTTATATGCGTGAAGATGCAGCAACGACTAATTTGTACAGAATAGACCCCGATAATGTGTTTGTCGGAGGAATTTCTGCGGGTAGTATTACTGCTGGACATACAGCGGTAATCGATTCTACAGATACTTTTACTGATGAACTATTAGCTATTTTAGAAGCTAATGGTGGCTGGGAAGGTAATACTAGTGATAACTTTGAATACAGTTCAGATGTACAAGGCTATATCAATTTTTCTGGTGGCTTGAATGATGCCTCGTGGATAGATCCAACTGATCCGCCATTCATGAGTATTCATGATGATAATGATGGGACAGTACCTTACGGTGAGGGTTTTGCTTCTATTTTTGGTTTTGATATTATCTATATGGAAGGTAGTCAAATCATGCATGAGGAAGCGGAAGCCGAAGGTGTAATGAATATCTTATATACTATCGAAAATAGCGATGAACATGTGAGTTATATGACTAATGCAGAAGGACGAGAAGAAAGTATCAACCGTTCTTCTGATTTTTTATATGACTTACTGTGTGCCGATTTTGTATCAAGTGTTGAAGATGAATATACGGAATTAGAAGGTTTCAGTATTTCGCCAAATCCAACTACAGGTCTGATTAATATTAAAAATGAGAGTTCTCGAATTTTGACTTCGACTATCTTTAATACTTTTGGTCAAAAGTTAGGAACATGGGAAAATGCATCTCAAATTGACCTTTCTCACTTGGCAAATGGTATTTATTTCTTGGAAACAAGCGATGAAAACTCAAAGGAAAAAACAGTAACAAGAGTCGTTAAAAAATAGAGTAGTGGGTGAAAACGACTGATGCATACCTTTTACTCACAAGGTGACTTTGAGTCACCACGTGAGCATCCACCATTTTAACCCATTACCAAAAATAGTAGAATTTTAGGGTTGGATAGTTATAAAATTTGTAACTATCCAACTCTAAAACTTTACAACCTTACAACTTTTAAAACTCTACAACCTTTAAAAAAATGACATACACTTCTTTCCTCGTAAATATCGAAAATCATATCGCTTCTGTTGCTTTCAATCGACCTCAAAAAGCGAATTCCTTACACATGGAAGCATGGGAAGAGATGAAGCATATTTTTGAGAGCTTGCATGACAATCCAGAGGTACGGGTTATTGTCTTGACAGGTGAAGGAAAAAATTTTTGTGCGGGTATTGATTTAGTGACTTTGATGAGTTTGCAACAATTCAATGAAATCTCTTGTGAGGGTAGAAAACGAGAAGCATTGCGCAAGTTTATTTTCAAATTACAAGATTGTATCACGGCGATTGAAAAATGCCGTAAACCTGTTTTAGCTGCCATTCATGGTGCGTGTGTTGGTGGCGCGGTGGATATTATTTCGGCTTGTGATATGCGTTATTGTGTTGAAAAAACTTACTTTTCTATTAAGGAAATAGATTTAGGTTTGGTAGCGGATATTGGCACTTTACAGCGTTTACCTAAGATTTTGCAACCTGGTATTGTGGCAGAAATGGCTTATACGGGTAGAAATGTATCTGGTGAAGAAGCGACGCGCATTGGCCTGACTAATCAAACTTACACGACAGTCGAAGAGATGAAGGAGAGCGTAATGGGAATAGCAAAATCTATTGCTTCAAAATCGCCCTTGTGTATTCGTGGAACGAAAGAAATTCTCTTATACAGTCGTGACCATACGGTTGATGAGTCTTTGAATTATATGACAGCTTGGAATGCTTCTATGTTGCTTTCGAATGATTTAATGGAGGCTTTTGCGGCAAGTATGGAGAAGCGGGAGGGGAATTTTGAGGGGTAGAGTATTCTTTATGATAAAAATCAGAGATGACATTAATTCAACATTTTGCGCTGTGCGAAGAACAATTGTATGACGGTAAGTTGATACTAAATTACTTCGATAAGGAAAAAAAATACGAATTAATTTATGATGAGCCTGTTTTTCGTCTGATAATAAAAAATGCCACGAAGACTGATAAGTATCAGAACTGTCATTTGTTTAATTCTACAGATAGAGATGAAAATGGAGTTAATAAAAGGCGAAAATTGGGTATTGATAATATTCTGAAAAGTATTAATGAAGAAGGAAATTATCAGGAGGAAAGAAGAGAACTGAACTTTAGGAATATCAAAGATTTCTGGACTTTCTTTAATGAAGAAAAAATATGGTACAACAATTACATTCCTGAATTTCCTAAAACTCTCAAATGGGATCAAGACAATCTATTAGCAAAATTTGTAATTGAAGCTGTTAACTTAGCTAGGAAAACAAAAGAACTTGAAACGAATGAACATAGACGATTGCTTGTATGGGAAACTCGTGTACGCTCGCCTAAAATAGATAAAAGTGAATTTAAGTTCTTTTGTCCAAATTGTAAGACAAGTCTTGTTCAACATTTAACACTCTATCCTGAACCACTATGCATGGAATGTTGTAAACTTGTTACAGATGAGAATGGCGAGAAAGTAACATTTGGTCATGGAAATAATCAGACTATTCAAGGATGGTATCCTAATAGAAAGTCTTCTTATGATAAGAGTATTTGTTATATCAATTCAAAAGAGTTTAAGGTTGGTCAAGACCGTTGGGGCTTTCCTATTATTTATTACAAATGCCTCATTCCTTATTAGATATTCCCCCGATTCCTAAAAAACAACAACAAAACACAAGTTATAATCACTCCAATCGCTCCACCAATCTGCATCCACTGGTCACGTTGTGCCTGTAGCGTACTCTCTACATAATAAGGATTCGCTGAGCATGGCGTACCTAATCCATTAACTGCTTCCCAATTTTCTTGGTCGCTATTATTTAAGTGAGGTAATAGTAAATTAAAAGTAAAAGTACTATCCGTCGGCGGTAAAACGTAAGCAACACTATCTACCCAAGCTCCACGTTCATCAAAAAGAGCCAAACTCTCCGAACGCTTGCTCAAACCAAATCCTAAATCACCAATAAAGCGATAAGCATCTGGATAAACTTGTCCAAAACGATTTTCATGCTCACATAAAATCAAATAATCCTTTGGAGGAACGGTAACTGCGGGTAGCTTAAATTTATTCTTACTATCCGTAAAAGTCCAACCTTCTAGATTGATATTTTTATCTGAGTAATTGTAAACTTCTACCCAATCACCCGCTTTTTTATTATTACAATTGACCTCATTAATGATAAGTTTGCCCGCTAATGGGTGGTCATATTTTTCAAATACGGCGCGTAACTTAGTCGTCTTGTCTTCTAAATTTAAAACCAAATCTAATTCATCTGCAAATTCCTCAGCACCTTCCCAGCCCACGAAACGATAACCTAATCGAGGTTTCGCCTCGATGTGTACAGGCACATCTGCAAAATACCAACCTGAAAAGTCTTTCTTTGATTTAACTTTTATGTTGTTGTTTAAAACAATTTTTCCGCCTGCTGTTGAACTTAACTTTAACAGATTTAACTCTCCTAGTTCAAATTTTTCACGCAAATGTTCTCGTACATAAGCTTGTCTTTTCTCTCCAAATTCACGCATTATATCAACCTGGGTTTCCCAAGTTTTTTTACTTAAACGCCAACGATTTAAATGTCTTTCAATTTCTCCTTCTAATCTTTCTTCATGTTTATCAATTTCTAAAGCGATATTAGTATCAGAAAAGGTGGTATTCAAACGGTCTGCAAAACGATTGATAAATTCACGTTTAAACTTACTATTAACTAAAAGTTTACGCAATATGAAAGTACTCCAAGCAGGATTTGGCCAATCGCGTCCATCTGGTTTTGTATGAAATTCTAAACTATTATTACGATATGCTTTTTCATCATGTAATCCAAAACCCCAATCTGTATCGTATAAAATCCAACGCCATTTTCCACCTGCTGTCTGTGGTCTCCAAAACTTGATATTACCGCCAGCATCTTGGTTATCAAAAAATATTTGAGCGATTTGATAGTCCATAAAATTCTCCACATCAATCCGCGAGTTTATGTATGCATAATGTGTTGGATTTGCCATACTATTATCAATCATGTACTTCAAAGTTCGCACATAGTGTTTTGAACTTCCTCTTTTAGTCGCTAATCTATGCTCAATAATATCAACGCTATCTTTATCAATATCAAAATGACCATTCAAAAAATAGCGATTTATCTTTTCTCGAATATTGTAAATTCCCCAATATTCGCCATTGATGTATACCTGAGAAGGTCGTGCATCTTGTTTTTCTAAATCCCAATCTTCTAATAAACCCGTCATAAAAGCATCACGAAAATGAGATTTGCCAAAATCACTTCCTGAATTTCTTAAAACCAAAAATTTATACTTATTAAAACCCTCCTCTTCAAAAACTTCGTGCTTAATTCGTTTTGTTCCATAGCGACTTCTTGCTACTAATGTCAAAGATTTTTGTGGAAAGAGACGACTCATCCCTCCAAATAAACGCATACCTGTCTGTCCACGAAAGTAACACAAGCTATCTGGTTCGAAAAATTCAGTATTAATAGCAATTTCTTTACGACTCCAAAAATTAGCACCTGGTTTGCGCCACAAACTATCGACTGCATCTTTACCTGCTACAAAAAGTCCTTTTTCTGTATCGAAAAGTAAATCTGGTGTAATGGCAATAGAAATGATTGGAAATTTGCTCTCTGGTTCATCGATAAAGTAGGTATGACTGGTAGGAAAAGCTTCTTCTTTTCCCCGATAAGCTATTGCTCGAATGACTGTCGTTTCTTTTAAAGAAATAGGACCTCTATATTTGTGTGCAGAGATACGACGAGGTAATGTACCGTCCGTGGTATAATAGATAGCTGCGTCTGGTGAGAATAGTTCTACTGTTTGATTATCATCATAAAATCCTCCTTCTGGTGCAAACGATAACTCAGGAAATAGCGAGACTTCTCGCACTTCCGAGGGGGACTGTGTTGTTTTTTGTTGCGCAAAAACGCTCGTCCAGATAGCCAATAAGAGGATTAAAAAATAATATTTTCTCAAAATAGTATGTTTCTTTAGGAGAGTTAAACATGCTTCTGCAAAACCTCTAAGTTCATTTAAAATGATAGAGATAATGGTTAGAATCTATTACAAGGTCAATCTTTTTTAAGATGACTTTTTGTCGTTTTTGTGTTTAACTCTTAGTGTTTGTCGGGGGGTGATATAAAAGCTATTGCTGAAATACGTTGCAATTTAAGACTTTTGAACCTGATATAAAAGTCATTTGACCAACTAAATAGACCAGAACTCATCTTTCTAGGTCATTTTACCAGAGAATCGCGCCAAAACTGAAAATAAACGCATCTATTCTGATATAGGATGTGGAAAGTGTTTTGAGTAGTAGTAGTATTGGTTCGTTGACAAATCCCGTGGCGTGTGACAGGAGAATATTAAAACCCTAAGTAAATACTTGATTTTAGGGTTTTAATTTTCTCTTGTCACGCCTGTCCCGTACCTTGGTCGGGTGGATTTGTCAACGAACGATAGTATTAATCGCATTTAAGCACTTATCTTTGAACTTTCGACGATAAAAAATAGGAAATGAAAATTTTGCAAAATATTAGCTATCTGGTTTTACCAATGTTGTTTTTACTTTCAGCTTGTTCTCAAGAACAACTAAATAGATTAGAACCAATGCCAAGCGCTTATGGAAATGTCAATAGTGTTGTTGTCGTAGCAGATGAAGGACTTATTGCCAGTCCTCCAGGTGATACTCTTATGTACTATTTGGAAGCTGCTTATCCTATCTTACCTCAGCCTGAGCCACTTTTTAATGTACGTGTTTATTCGCCTGTACAAGTTATGGCGCGCAGAGAAAGAAAGGAATTACGTAGTTATATTATTATCGCTGACATGTCGGACAAAGAGTCCGCAGCAGCGGGTATGGTAAGCAGAGATTTAGGAGCGGAAAATGTGCGTAAAGCCTTAGAAACAAAAGGCTTTGGAACTAAAATCGTCAAAGATCGCTGGGCAGATGGTCAAATATTAGTTTATGTGTTTGGGAAAGATGAAACAGCTTTATTAGAAAATGTCCAAAGAAGTTTTCCCGGTATCATGCAACGTATAAACGAACATGACTCTAAACAAGTAATGGCAACTGCTTATTTTAGAGGTGAGAATAAAATCTTACAAGAAGAAATTTTTGACTCTTTGGGAGTTAAAATTAAATTGCCTCAAAAGTATCAGAAAGCAGCATTCGATAAAGAACGTAATACTTACTGGTTACGTTTTGACTATAAAGAATATATTTACAATGTGCTCATTCATAAGGAAGAGTATAAAGACCAGAAGCAATTTACGCGTGAAAATTTGATTGCGATGCGCGATACTATCGGGCAATTAATTGCAACGGAGACGCCAGACTCTCGGATGATTGTTAATCATACAGACCTACCTCTATATGTAAAAGGAACTACGATTAATGGTAATTTTGCCTTGGAAGGGAAAGGAATTTGGGAGATTGAAAATGATTTTATGGGAGGACCCTTTGTGAGTTACTTAATTCATAATCCAAACAGCAACGAATTAGTTTTTGTAGACGGTTTCTTATTCGGACCAGGTAAGAAGAAAAGAGACGCGATTCAGAGTCTTGAAAATATTATCAAAACAACGAGCTTTTAAAAAGTTGTAAAGTTTTAGAGCTGTAAAGTTGCCATGAACAAGTTAGAGCAGCAACTTTACAACTCTAAAACTATATAACTTTACAACTCTTTTAATCCCTTGGCATTGTATTAAATATCGCCAAAAAAGTCATTCCCATTTTCATACCCATACCTACCTCTTCATTCATCTCATCGATAATAATCCAATCTCTTGGATCACGGGAATATTCTGTATAAATTGTAAACCATCCATGTTCTTCTGTTGAGATAATCCACTCATCACCGTTATTGGAATAGCGTGTTTTGAAGTAAAGTGTCGTTTTATTATCCGTTATTCGCCATTCGCTAAAGTCACGTGGCCAACGTGGGCGCATAGAAACTATTTCTCCGTCGCAGAATACTTGCCATTCACTAAAATTACTACGCCCTCTCGTTTCTATTCTACCACTGATGTCACTTACATCAAAATCCCATTTTGTCAAGTCATTTTGTGTTGACCAGCGCATTTCTAATTCTCCTTCAGCATTTTCTTCATCGGTATAGATTGTCCATTTGACAAAACTATCGTCGTAATAAGCAGATATTCCTGTCAGTATTTCTTGTGAGAAAGAAATCAATGGTAGTAGAACTAAAGCAAGAGTGTGAAATACTTTCATATGTTTTTTTGTTGTCGACTAAATATTCTAATATCAAAACGCACGGAGGAATTTTTTATTTCGCTCTCGCAAAGTACACGTTTTCAAGGAAACTTTTGTTACCCAGATTTGGTTAAGTAGGTTGACGTATTTATTCGTTTGATAACATCATATTTACTATCTTTGCA